>JBDSFC010000328.1:0-13022 GCA_039919745.1 Bacteroidia bacterium
AAAAAAACTAAGGTCCCATCTAATACCTAACCCGCTTCCAATCGCAATTTGATCAGCAAATTTATCAACTTCAAATTGTCCGTTAGGTTTGGTTTCATCTTTTTTCAAACGCCATATATTTCCGGCGTCTACAAATATAGCACCATTAAAAGATTTAATAATATGAAAACGGTATTCAACATTTGCTTCCAGTAAAATATCACCGATCTTATCATAACGGGTAGTGCTATTTGTTGGATCGTAGCCACCAGGGCCTAATGTTCTTGCACGCCACGCCCTTACACTGTTTGGGCCTCCGCTAAAATAACTCTGCTCATATGGTAAGCCACTTAAATTTTGCAGCGGTTTTCCAATACCGCCCGCAACACGATAAACAATGCGACTCCTGGTTCTTACCGGAATATAGATCCTGTAATCAATATCTGTTTTTACAAATTGAGCAAAAGGAATATTAAATAAAAGATAACGCCCGGCAGTATCAGTTTTTGCGCCGGTAGATTTAAAATATTGCCTTAAAATGTTTCCTGATGAGGAAATTGTCCATTTTAAATACTGCACTGTTTTGCGACTGGTGTTTGAATTTTCTTTAGATGTATAAGTAACACTATATTTACTTAAAGTGGTAATATGATCCTGGAAAGAGTTTAATAAAAAGGCATCATTTAAATTGATAAGTTCATTTCTGAACGATTGAAGTAAATTTGCCCTTACAAGATAAGCCTCAAAAGGAATAAAATCATGCCTTAAACGGCCTTTATTACTTCTAAAACTAAAACCATAATCAATGTTTGTAATTACCCTGCTAAACTCCGGACGTGATTGATAGTTAACAGAAGTTTTAATGTAGGTACGTGGTAGCTGATCTTTTTTGAAGGGCAATAAAGAGAATGGAAAAAATGCACGCGGCACAGAAAAAGTAAACTCGGGACCAAATTGTATGGTGTTAAACGTGCGTTGAAGTCGGCTAATACTTGTTGCATCACTAAATGAATTAATATAAGTAGTATCTTTTGATAATTGCTTTTGTGCCGAAACAGCCGCTTGCAATTTAAGTTCCACTAACTCACCACCTCTAAAAAAATTTTTGTTCTGGTATACAATACTTCCGTCAATACCTAAGTTGCCACTGGTATTTGTGCCTTCTGTTTCTGCTGTTAACGATTGTTTTAATAATGGATTACAGATGATATAACAATCTAACCTGTTTGAAAAATCTTCATTTTTAAAAAATTTAATGTTAACGGTTTTAAAAATACCAAGACCCAATAACTGTTTATAGGTTCGTTCAGAAGTATCCTTTCTAAACCACTGTCCTTTGTAAATATCAGTATTATTAATAATGATAGGTTGCCTGTAAGCTAAACGGTTGTTCAATAAAAAAACGGTTCCTTCTCTTTTTGTTTTAAGTGTGTCTTTAAATTTTGCTTCTTTTACATTTCCATAAACAGCTTCAGTGATGATGTAAACATTTTCCACTTTCATTCTTGGATGATTTACATAAATCAGTGAATCGTTGCTTGAACTGTAGGATTTCGCGAATTTTTTTAAATTAATAACTAGAGATACAGAATGATTGTTGTAAGCCGAATCCACATCAAAATTAACGTAGGCGTTTTCAAAATAAAAATAACCATTGTTCAATGCAAAATCGGTTATGCGTTGCCGTTCAGCCTGCATCTTATCTGCATCGTATTGCATACCTGCTTCAAGTAATGTGTTTACAGTATCTTTTAAAACTAACGCGCCAAGTTTTTCATCTTCCATTAAATAGGAAATACGATTTACAGTATATGGTATTTTAGGATAAAGAATATATTTTGCAGTTGCACGCTTGTCTTTTGTATATTCTATAGTGTCAGTTACTTTATTATTAAAATAACCTTTGCTAAATAAAAATTTCACGAGCTGTAAACGTGTTTGTTCAGTAAGTGTAGAGTCAAAAATTACCGCAGGCTCACCAATGTCCCTTACACTTTCAATAAACAATTGACTGGATTTATCTTTTAATTTTGGAGTCTTTGGTCTTTTTCCTTTTTTTGCTCTTTTCTCATTCTTTTTTTCGGCACGTAAAACTCTGTCAGAATTTATCTTGTCATATTTTAAATTCCGTTCAATTCTTTTTTGATTGATCTTTTCAGCATCAAATAAATTATACCACCATACAAAAAAGTCAATAGTTCTGAATAATTTGCGATTTGGTTTTTGACGGATAAAAGCTTCAAAACTTTCTTTTGGCTGATTTGTTTGTTTAGAATTGAGAACGTCTACTTTATCAAGTAGGTATTCATTGGGCAATAATTTTTTTGTGGGATTGCAGGAAATAAAAATTTGCATGAACAAAAAGATCAAAAAAGCAGGTACTATTTTTTTTAAATACGAACTGTTATATATTTTTGTAAATAATTTCAAATGCCTTTATAAAATTATGCTAATTTAGGGTAAATTATGCTTAGTAAAAATCAAATAAAAGAAATACAATCATTACACCTAAAAAAACAAAGGGATAATCAAAAGTTATTTATTGTTGAAGGTGTTAAGTCTGTTGGAGAGGTAATGTTACAAAGGCCGGATAGTATTTTAAAAATATATGCTACAGGTGATTTTCTTTTAAATCAAAAGGCAGAATTACTTCGGTTAAAGATAGATTTTTCAGAGATCACAGAAGAAGAATTGCAAAAGATCAGTTTGCAAAACAACCCTAACCAGGTATTGGCTCTTTGCAATTATTTTCAGGATGTAGACGTTAAGTTTGATTTCGAAAAGGCATTTACTTTTTACATGGACGATATTCGTGATCCGGGAAATTTCGGGACCATCGTTCGCCTGGCAGATTGGTATGGCATTAAAAATGTTTTTTGCTCTGCTTCCAGTTGCGATCTGTATAATCCAAAGGTTATCCAGGCCACAATGGGCGCCTTTATGCGGGTAAATATTGTGTATTGCGACTTGACAGCGCTTTTAAAAAATAATGCAATTAAAAACGTTTATGGTGCTGTTTTAACAGGCGAAAATATCTATAAAAGTAAATTGCAAAACGGGCTTATTATTATTGGCAATGAAGCCAACGGAATTAGCGAAGAAAATTTAAGATCTGTAAATAAACCCATTACTATTCCTTCTCATCAAACAAACGGTACCGAATCTTTAAATGCAGCAATGGCCACTGCTATTATTGCATCTGAGTTTTGCAGGCAACTTAAAATAATGTAAGATGTAAAATAGAAGAGGGTGAATCCATTTTACATTTGCCATCTTACCTTTTCCATTACTTTCTTAGCACTACGCCTTTATACCGGATCTTTACTGGGGAATTTGGATCGTTGCTTTTTAAAAGAACCACACGGTCCTGCCTGTCGTAAACCGTTTTGGTATCAAAACTTACTATCACTTTTGCAACCTGGCCCGGGGCAATAGGTTGTTTTGGAAAATCAACGGTGGTGCAGGAACAGCTAACTTCAGCATCAGTAATTATCAAAGGTTCGGTTCCGGTATTATTGACCTCATAATCAAGTTTTACTACTTCTCCTTTTTTTACAAAACCAAAATTTTTCTTCGCATCTTTTATTTCCATTTTTGCCTGAGCAAAAACAAAGGATGCAAAAAAGATAATTGAAACGCTCAGGATAGTTTTTAAATAAAAAATCCCCTTGGTTTTACCAAGAGGATCTTTTAAAAATGTTATAAAATTAGTTTTCACCAGTTACAGGTTTAGCTTTGATCTCACCTTTGATACGAATTTTTTTAGTAGCAAATTTTGCATTAGATGCAACGGTAATATTCTTTTCAAAACGACCTTCACGCTTGGTATCATACTTCACCTTAATTACACCGCTTTTGCCGGGTAAAATTGGTTCAGCAGGCCAGCCTTGTTTACCATCAATAGTAGTAGCCGTACAGCCACACTCACCTGTAACAGATGTGATAGTTAAAGGTGTTTTTCCGGAATTGGTAAATTTAAACTCACGAATTCCATTTGCATCATAGTCAATTAGACCATAATCCAATACCTCGTTCTCAAATTTAATGTCCGGAGCGTTAGGATCTGGGTTAGGAATGGTTGATTCCTGGGCACTTAAACCAAAATTTAAGCCCAAAACCATTACTAATAAAGAAAATATCTTTTTCATTTTATATAATTATAATAGAATTAACCTTTTTTCTCAACAGGAGCACCTTGTGGTGTTGTGTTTTGGGGGAAATCAGTTTCAACAGGTTTTGCTTCGATATTACCTTTAATAGTTAAAGTTTGAGTACCACTTTTTGCGTTTGAGTTAACAGTTACTGTTTTGTAAATGCCACCAACACGTTGAGTGTCATACTTTACTTTAATTACACCACTTTTACCAGGTAAAATTGGTTCTTTAGGACATTGTGGTACTGTACAACCGCAGCTTCCCATACAATTAGTAATAACCAAAGGCTCTTTACCATTGTTTACGAATTTAAACTCACACTCACCGTTATCACCTTGTTTAAGGTTACCGTAATCATGTGTAGTTTTGTCTAATTTAATATCAGCTAAACTAGTAGGTTGTGTGGCCTCAGTGGTTGTTGCTGCTCCGTGGCCATGGCCATCGTTTGCACTATGAGTTTCCTGTGCAATAGTTAAAGCAGATAATCCTGCTACTAATCCTAATGTTAAAATTAATTTTTTCATAATAAAGTTTTTTTGTTGTTGTAAATTTATACCATAATCGTGCCATAAAGATATAACATCAACCCAATTGTTTGTGTATTTTTGCGATTTTTAACATAATAATTTTTCATTGTTTAACATGGAGATAGATAAAACATATAACCCGCAGGCAGCTGAAAGCAAGTGGTACCCTTACTGGACAGAGAAAAACTTTTTTAAATCAGTACCTGATCATCGTAAAGCATATACTATTGTTATACCGCCACCAAACGTAACAGGCGTGCTGCACATGGGCCATATGCTTAATAATACTATACAGGATGTATTAATTCGCCGTGCCCGCATGCTTGGATTTAATGCCTGTTGGGTTCCCGGAACCGATCATGCAAGTATTGCTACTGAAGCAAAAGTGGTAAAATTATTAGCCGACCAGGGAATTAAAAAAGCCGATCTTTCACGTGAGGATTTTCTGAAACATGCATGGGAGTGGAAAGAGAAGTATGGTGGTATTATCCTGGACCAACTAAAATATTTAGGGGCAAGTTGCGATTGGAGCCGTACGCGCTTTACCATGGAGCCTGAGTTAAGCGATGCTGTAATTGATGTCTTCATTGATCTTTATAACAAAAAACAAATTTATCGTGGTGTACGTATGGTAAATTGGGATCCTCAAGGTCTTACTGCTGTGAGCGATGAAGAAGTTATTCATAAAGAGACAAATAGCAAATTGGTTTACGTAAAATATAAGATCGAGAACTCTGATGAATTTATAACCATTGCTACCACACGCCCTGAGACCATCATGGGCGATACTGCCGTGTGCGTAAATCCTCATGATGAACGTTACACAAAATTAAAAGGCAAGAACATTATTGTACCTGTTGTTAATCGTGTTGTACCAATTATTTTTGATGAATACGTTGATGCAAGTTTTGGTACAGGTGCTTTAAAAGTAACACCGGCACACGATATCAATGACTTTAACTTAGGCCAAAAATATAAATTACCGGTAATTGATGCGTTAACGCAAGATGGTAAAATTAGCGAAGCCGCAAGCGCTTATGTGGGTATGGATCGTTTTGCCTGCCGTAAACAAATAATTAAAGATCTGCAAGAGCAAGGCTTAGTTGAAAAAATAGAAGAGATAAAAAACAAAGTAGGTTACAGCGAGCGTACAGATGCTGTTATTGAACCACGTTTGAGTATGCAGTGGTTCCTTAAAATGGAAGATATTAGCAAGCCTGCATTAGAAGCTGTTTTAAATAATGATGTAAAATTAATTCCTGAAAAATTCATTAATACATACAAACACTGGATGGAAAATGTACACGATTGGTGCATTAGCCGCCAGTTATGGTGGGGTCAGCAAATTCCGGCATGGTATGATGATAAGGGAAATACAGTTGTTTGCAAAACAAAAGAAGAAGCTATAAAATTATTAAATACCAATAATGTAAAACAGGATGAGGATGTTTTGGATACCTGGTTCTCTTCATGGTTATGGCCTTTAACGGTATTTGATCCAAACATTATTAAGAACGGTTGGGAGAATGCCAATGCAGATCTTAAATATTATTATCCAACTAATGATCTTGTAACGGCGCCTGAAATTTTATTTTTCTGGGTTGCACGTATGATCATCGCAGGTAAAGAATACACTGGTTTTAAACCATTCAATAACGTATACCTTACTGGCATTGTGCGCGATAAGCAAGGTCGTAAAATGAGCAAAAGCTTAGGGAATTCGCCCGATCCTTTGGAGTTAATTACCAAATACGGTGCAGATGGTGTTCGCGTTGGTATGTTGTTGAGCTCGCCCGCTGGTAATGATCTTTTGTTTGATGAAAGTTATTGCGAACAGGGCAGAAATTTTGCCAATAAAGTTTGGAATGCTTTTCGATTAATAAAAGGTTTTGAAGTAGATGCTGCTGCAAAGCAACCTGAATCAAGCAAAACAGCTATTGAATGGTTTGGTAACCGTTTGTCAGAACAATTAGAGATCATTAATGACATTACTCAAAATACAGAATGAGTGATGCATTAATGGCAACTTACAAATTAGTTTGGGATGATTTTTGCGCCTGGTATTTAGAAGCAATTAAACCTGAATTTATTGATGGCAAATCACAACCTATTGATAAAATTACGTTTGATGCAACTATAAATTATTTAGAATCACTTCTAAAAATTATGCATCCCTGGATGCCATTTATTACGGAAGAGATCTGGCATTTAACAAAAGACCGTTCTGAAATGGATTGCATTATTGTGGCCGAATGGCCTGCAGTTAATGCGCAAAACAAAGAAAGTTTAAAAGCATTTGAGGTAGTAAAAGAAGTAGTTGCGCAGGTTAGAAATATCCGTCAACAAAAAAGCATTTCACCAAAAGAAAAACTGGAAGTAAAAGAAAGATCGGATGTAGGCGAACAGTTTAATAGTTTTGATAGTGTAGTTATAAAACTTGCCAACCTTTCTTCTTATTCTTATACAAAAGAAAAAGTAGAAGGCGCTTTTGGTTTTATGGTATTAAATGCGGAGTTTTTTGTGCCTTTAACCGGTAATATAAATGTTGCTGAAGAAAAAGAGCGTCTTGCAAAAGAACTGGAATATAACAAGGGTTTTTTAAAATCGGTTCAGGTAAAATTATCTAACGAACGTTTTGTAGCCAACGCCAAGCCTGAAATTATTGAGGTAGAGCGCAAAAAAGAAAGCGATGCTTTAAATAAAATTAAATCCATTGAAGAGCAGTTAGCATCTTTATAAAATAAAAAAAGCCGTTAAACTTAACGGCTTTTTTTATTTTTTAATAATTTTAATCGTTCGGACCACCTTTATCCAACCAGCATTTAATAATGGCCAGTTTATCAGCGGGCAGCATTCCCAGATCTTTTGGCATTGGGTTACTTGGAGAATCAAATAATCTTAACCTTAGCTTGCCATTGGCAACATTAGGATAGATTCCTGCATAAGTAGTATAATTTCCAGGAAAAAAGCCGGCTACGTGGCAGCCAACTTTAGCGCAACTGAAGTCAATAATGGGCTTTACATTTTTAGCAAATGTAATTGTATCACAATTTATAGGATATTCCTTTGGTGCCAGCTTACCTTTTTTATTATCACAACCAATAAATACAGCAAAAAGAAAGATCCCTGAAAAAATAATTTTAAGTTTAATCATCAGATAAAGTTAAAAAAACTTTTCTAAAAAAAGCAAGCTATCTTAAAATTTAATTGTATTTTAGATTTCATTAGAATTAAACGTTATGAAGAAATTTTTAGTCATATTAGTTGTATTGTCTTTATCTGCAACCGCGCAAACCGAACCTGAGAAAAAAGATAAAAAAACAAATGTCTTTACCGATGCCGGCGATGCTGCAAAAATGGTTATTGCTAAACAAAAAACATATGCCGGTGATTTTACGGGCGCTCTTAATACCTATCGCGAAGTTGAGAAAAATAATCCAAAAGACGCATCTGTATTGTATTATGTAGGTTTCTGCTATTATAATTTAAAGCAAAACGATAAAGCAAAAGAGTATCTTTTAAAAAGTATCGAATCCCCAAACTCAATAGATAAGCCTGAAAGTCATGTAACACTTGGTAAAATATACCAGGCTGAAAGTAATTTTGAGAAAGCTATTGAAGAGTTTAATACTTACAAAGCTGCTGCTAATAAAAGCAGAGAGAACGAAGAGGAGGCAGATATCTATTTAAGCCAGTGTAAGAATGCAAAGGCTATGATAGCGGCTCCATTAGATGTTGAGATAACTAATTTGGGCGATCTTATTAATAGTAAATATGATGATAAAAACCCATGTGTGACTGCCGATGGAAGGAAGTTGGTTTTTACAACAAGAAGACCTGAAAATACTTCTTCAGTGGTAGACGCAGAAGGTGATGGTAAATATTTTGAAGACATTTATATTGCTTCATACGATTCTACACTTAAAGGTTTTGGTAAAGCAGTTGAAGTGCCGGGAACCGTAAATACAAAAGCGCATGATGCAGTTACAAGTATTTCTCCTGACGGAAAACAGATCTTTATTTATAAGAATGATCTTAATGATAAGGCATCACGTGGGGGAGACGTTTTTGTAAGTAAAATAAATAACGGTAAATGGAAAACGCCTGAACCCCTTGGAAAGCCAGTTGCATCAAGCTATTGGGAAGGTGGCGCTTGTATCTCGCCTGACGGAAAAAAATTATTCTTTTTTAGCGAACGAGATGGTGGATTGGGAAGAAGTGATATTTACATGGTAGAAAAGATCAATAAAAAAGAATATGGTAAGCCTGTAAATCTTGGTCCAACCGTTAACAGTCCCTACGATGAAGCCGGAATGTTCCTTGCTCCGGACGGAAAAACACTTTTCTTTTGTAGCAATGGTCCGGGCAGTATGGGAAGTTACGACGTGTTTAAAACAGTATATGAAAATGGTAAATGGAGCACACCGATTAATTTAGGTTACCCAATTAACAGTGTAGGCAAAGAAGGACAATTAACTATAAGCGCTGATGCCAAGTATGCTTACATATCAAGCGATAGAGCAGGCGGATTAGGAGAAAGTGATGTATATAAAATTGATCTTAAAGATTATGCCATTCTTGAAAAAGATGGTAAGAAAATTAAGAGTAACGGCTTAAGTATTTTAAAAGGTACAGTGCGTGATGGTTATGAAGGTTATGGTTTACCGGATGTTGAGGTTGTTCTTACAGACGCTTCAGGAGCCCAGGTTTCTTCTACAACTACCAATGAGAACGGCGAATATTTTTTCACTTTAAAAGGTGGTAATTACAAGCTAACCATCAATAAAAAAGGATTTAAAGAGATCGCTGAAGAAATTGTACTTAAGCAAAGCGATAAAGAAACAGTTTCACTTGAAAAAGGTTATTTGCTAAAGAAATAAAGCAAACACATAATTTAGCATCAGATTGCGCTGATATCACAGATTAATTTTAAGACATCTGTGTGAATTCGCGAAATCTGTGGCTTTTTATTTTGTACGAAAATTAAGTTTACCTTTTATTTTCTTAATTCACCCCCTAATTAATTCCATTTACCGATTCGGTGTTTTTTATGCTTTACGCTCATTATATCTTTGATGAAAATTAAGAATAATGACAATGTCAGAAGAACAATTTAAAAATGACCCGGGCTTTAACGACTGGCAAAAAGGACAAGCGCGTGGACGTGTGATGGCAGGAGTTTTAGTGATCCTAGCAGGAGCAATATATATGTACAAACTATTAGGTTATTTTATTCCTGAGTGGTTATTTACCTGGCCAATGATCTTAATAGGCGCAGGCTTTATTGCTGCATGCAAACATGGCTTAAAACACCCGCAATGGATAATTTTGATACTGATAGGCTCTGTGTTTTTAGCAGCTCATATTTTCCCGGAGGTAACATGGGTACATTATAAAATTCCGATTATTTTATTTGCTGTTGGTCTGATTTTGATCTTTAAACCAAAAAACAGGCATCATGAATATAGCAGGTTCGACCGTCACAAGCACCGTCACAATCATTTTTCAAAAAATGCGGTTGAATCAACTACAGATGAGTACATTTTTGCAAATAACGTTTTTGCAGGAACAGACAAAGTAGTTTTTAGTAAAGATTTTAAAGGTGGTGAAATAAAAAACACCTTTGGTGGTTGCAAAATAAATTTAATGCAGGCAGAGATAGTAACTGAAGCGAGACTTACTATTAAACAACAATTTGGCGGTGTAAAATTGGTTATTCCAATTAACTGGGTTATTAAATCAGATGTGGATTGTGTATTTGCAGGTATTGAAGACAGGCGCCCGTTAATGAATATAAATGATGCTTCGCAAACAAAAACATTGATCTTAAGTGGACATATTTTTATGTCTGGAATTGAAATAGTTTCTTATTAAAAATTAAAAATAAATCGCAAAATTATGAAATGGTATTTAGCAAAATTGGTTTTCAGCATAGATGTTAGTGAATCAACTGTAAAAGCAGAATTTGACGAGCAGTTCAGATTAATTAAAGCAAGCAATGAAGAAGAAGCATATTATAAGGCAAAAAGCCTTGGTAAAAGCCTTCAGAGCTCGTTTTACAACAGCAATAATAAATTAGTTAACTGGCGTTTTATTGATGCCAGTGAATTAAATTTAATTAACGAACTTTCGGATGGTGTTGAAATATATTCAAACACAGTTGAAACTAAAGAAAAAGAAAGTTTTATAAATTCGGTACTTCAAAAAGCAATGGGTATACAGGCAAAGAACCTGAGCTTTTATTAATAGATAAATGACAATAGACAAACTCCCATCACGAATGCAACTGTTAGTTGCGTTAGTTGCCTGGTTTATTATCTGGTGGGGTTTACAGTGCTTTGTTATTTTCCAGATCTTTAATAATTTAAATTTTGCTTTTATTGATGCCAGCATTTCTTTAGCTTTAATTTTAATTGGCATCTCCTTCATCTTTTTTATTCAAAAATACAGTCCTGCTTACATTAATAATTATGGCTCGCGATTTATTTGTATTGGCGCATTGATAGGCGGCATCGTTTTTTCTGAAAAATTAATTTTAAACGAATTGTATTACAGTTCCGATTTTGCGGAAATGTTCAATAAAACATTGGTAATAAGGATCGTTGTTGCTTTTTTGCAAATTACTTTTTTTTCGATGATACTTTGGTCACTTTATTTTATTCGTAGCCAGGAGGAAAAAAATAAATTAAATTTGGACGCTGAAAACACTTTACGCCAGGCTGAGCTTATAAAAATACGCCAGCAATTACAACCACATTTTTTATTTAATAGTCTAAATTCTATCAACGCCTTGGTTGTTTCTGAGCCGCAACAGGCAAGGAAAATGATCCAGAATCTTTCAGATTTTCTGCGTGGCACATTAAAAAAAGATGAAAATAAAAATGTGCCTTTTAGTGAAGAAATTAATTTATTAAAACTATATCTCGAAATTGAACGCGTAAGATTTGGACATCGTTTAACGGTTAATTTTAACATCAATGATGATACTTTAAATACAAAACTACCACCTTTATTATTGCAACCAATAGTTGAGAACGCCGTTAAATTTGGTTTATATAACGTGCTTGAAAACGTTGAAATTTCTGTTAGGGCTAAACTTCAAAATAATTTATTGGTGATCGCCATTACAAATCCATTTGATGAAGATGCCTCGCAAACAAGAAAAGGAGAGGGTTTTGGACTATCGTTGATCCAAAAACGTTTGCAATTAACCTATCATCGCACAGATCTTTTAACGATCGAAAGAAAGAATAAAATATTTACAACCATCATTATAATCCCTCAGGCATGATCAAAGTAATTTTAATAGACGATGAGCCATTGGCAAGACAAATTGTAAAAGAATATCTTGCCACATTTAAACAAATTGAGATTGTTGCCGAATGCGGTGATGGTTTCGAAGCTGTAAAAGCTATTCAGCAACATAATCCTGCTTTAATTTTTTTAGATATTCAAATGCCAAAAATAAATGGCTTTGAAACTTTAGAGTTAATAGAAAAAAAACCTGCCGTAATTTTTACAACTGCTTTTGATGAGTATGCTCTAAAAGCTTTTGAACAAAATGCGATCGATTATTTATTGAAACCATTTAACCAGGAAAGATTTGAAAAAGCTATAAATAAATTTTTAGACTCCCCCTTGGAGAAGGGGGTTAGGGGGATTGAGGGTAACGAATCAAACCAACAAATTGAACAATTAGAATCTGTTTCAAAAAAACACACAGAAGAAGCTCACAGGGTTGTGGTAAAAAACGGAACAAGTATTCTTATTTTACCAACTACGCAAATTGTTTATTTCGAAGCATACGATGATTATGTAAAAATATTTAATAACGAAACTTTTTACTTAAAAAAGAAAACCATGAGTTATTACGAAGATGTATTAGATCCAACACAATTTGTTCGTGTGCATCGTTCGTTTATTTTAAATCTTAATTACCTTACCAAGATCGAAAACCTTGATAAAAATAATAGCCAGGCTTTGCTAAAAAACGGTGTAAAAATTCCTTTGAGCAGAACGGGGTATTCAAAATTAAAAGAAACTCTTAATTTGTAATACTTGGATTTGTTATATTTGTAATGTGTCAAAAAATGCAAGTATAATAAGTTTTTTATTGATCGTTCTAATGCAATTTGTTTTTACAGATTGTATTAAAAAGAAAAACAAAAAAAATATTCCCGAAGATATAAATTGCGATAACGCGCAAGCCTGCGTTGGAAATTTAACCCATGATACAATCTTTTATGGTTGGAATTCCAATATGTTGGATGATACTTTGTTGCCAGGTAAAACGGCTTGCATTCAGGTTGGGCCGATCAGGGTTATTTATGATAGAAAAAACGGTGAAATAAAAGAAAAACTC
>JBDSFC010000351.1:0-3075 GCA_039919745.1 Bacteroidia bacterium
TGGATATCAGCAAAGAAAAAAATAAATGGGTATCATTAATTGAGCATTATGAAAAATTTTCGAACCCGGATTTTATCCATCCTTTTTTCGGAAAAATGACAGAAGCTCAAATTGGAGTAATGGCCTACAAACACAGCGATCATCACTTGCGACAGTTTAACGCTTAATAGTTATTTACGATCGTCAACAATTTTTTCTGTATCAAGGTCAAAATAAATACCTCCGAAAACAGGATTGTAGCTTCTGTAAAAATCAGTGCCATTGCTTAACATCAACTTATTTCCTTCTATCTCGCGAAAATGATATTTTTCATCCAGAGCAAATTCTAATTGCTTAATTGTTTTATCAGTTATAGAAAACTTTAAAACAAAATCCTGTGGATCAAAGTCGCTTAGTGTTGTACAAATTATCCAGACAGTGTTATTTGCAGAAATAACCATCTTTGGCATGGACGGAATGTTATGCACTGGCGCTTCGAACTTTAATTTTTGTATAGCTGTATGTGTAGTGCTATCTACCAATTCTAAAAAATAACCATAATGTGATGTTCCGGATTCTCTTACACCGGTATTACTATCCTTTGTAGTATAGCCCTTTGTTTTTTCTGAGAATTTAATGATGATATCTTTCCCGTTAAGATTAATGCTTGTTTGGCTGATTAAAGATTCTTCGGCTAAATACTCCATTCCAAACCAAATGATGGGAGCAACAATGGCAACAAATAAAATAAATACTAAGGTGGCCTTACGATTGCTTTTCTTTTCTTTTAATTCTTCAGCGCTTAAATTTTTCTCTTTTTGTGTTTTGCTCATCTATAACAAATATAATGATTTGCTCTTAAAGATCATTTGCAAGTTCAGTGCTTTTTGAAGACTATTGGGGTCATTTTTTCATGATGAAAAAGTGTTAAAAAATCAAGGTTTCTTACAGTTTTTATCTTTAATAAATTTAGCCTAATTTTGATAGATGTCGCAAACTAAAAAACTCTTCTATTCCTTACTGCTAAACATTTGCCTGATCATTCCTTTTTTTGGTCAATCACAGCTTAAGCCTATAGATGTTTTTAATACGCATAAAATTATTTTTTATGGTTATGATTTTTCCTGCTTTCGGTATGTCGATGCAAAACGCTATGGCCAGGATATGAAATTGTATATTTTTCAATTGATCGGAGGTGTTCAGGAAAAGATAGGTGAAACACAATTCAAAAAGTGGATGAGTAAAGATACCGTTTTGTTTAATTTTGATGAAAGTACCCGTTTAAATAAAAGCATTAATAATGATGCTGTAATAGTTATAAATAAAACGTCTTTACCTGAAGATTCAGTTCAGAAGCATTTGAAAAATTATAATACAATTCAAAAATCAGGGATCGGGCATCTTTTTTTACCTGAATGTTATGATGATCTCACAGGAAGTTTGTCTGTTTATTCTGTTTTCTTTGATATAGAGACCAAACAAATACTTCTTTTAAATTGGGCAGCATTTCACGACTTAGGTCCTGTAAACCGTTTTGGCGCATTAAAAAAGCCAATGCTTGAAATTATTGAATATCTTGATAGAGATATTTATCAGGAAAAAAATAAAATCCTAAAAAATAAAACTAAATAAAAAATCCGTTCAGTTATTCTGAACGGATTTTTTTATTTAAACTTCTCGATACGCTGCTTTCGTCGCTACTCGAAGTGACAATGATTAATTAAGCATTTTTAAAATCCCAGGTTTCTAAAAACTTGGTTGTATAATTTCCTGCTTTAAAATCTTCGTTCTGCATTAATTTAATATGAAATGGTATTGTTGTTTTAACACCTTCGATCACATATTCACTTAAAGCACGGTGCATTTTTGCAATAGCTTCTTCGCGGGTTTGTGCAACGGTAATTAATTTTCCAACCATACTATCATAATTTGGGGGAATTCGATAACCACTATAAACATGCGAATCAACACGGATACCATGTCCGCCCGGTGTATGTAATGTTGTAATAACGCCCGGTGAAGGTGTAAAGTTCATAAATGGATTTTCTGCATTGATACGACACTCAATAGCGTGTAATTGCGGATAATAATTTTTTCCTGAAATAGGAACACCTGCTGCAACTAAAATTTGCTCGCGGATAAGATCGTAATTAATTACTTCTTCAGTAATTGGATGTTCCACCTGGATCCTTGTATTCATTTCCATGAAATAAAAGTTGCGGTGTTTATCCACTAAAAATTCGATAGTACCTACTCCTTCGTAGTTAATAGATAATGCAGCTTTAACAGCCGCGTTACCCATTGCTTCGCGCAACTCAGGTGTCATAAATGGCGAAGGGGTTTCTTCAACCAATTTTTGATGACGACGTTGAATAGAACAATCACGCTCACTTAAGTGACAAGCCTTACCATGTTGGTCACCTACAATTTGTATTTCGATATGGCGTGGTTCTTCAATATATTTTTCCATGTACATGGCGCCATTACCAAATGCGGCAGTAGCTTCATGTGTAGCGCTATCCCAGGCAGCCTGAAAATCTTCTTCTTTCCAGATAATGCGCATACCTTTACCACCACCACCGGCAGTAGCTTTAATAATTACAGGATACTTAATGTCTTTTGCTAATTCTTTTCCTTGCTCAACACTTTCCAATAAGCCTACAGAACCCGGTACACAAGGCACACCAGCTGCTATCATAGTAGCTTTGGCATTACTCTTGTCGCCCATCTGGTTGATCATTTCAGGACTGGCACCAATAAATTTTATTTTATTCTGACGACAGATCTCAGAGAATTTTGCATTCTCGCTTAAGAAACCATAACCCGGATGTATTGCATCGGCATTTGTAATTTCAGCAGCAGCAATAATATTTGCCATATTTAGATAACTGTCTTTACTTGGCGGTGGGCCAATACAAACAGCTTCATCAGCAAATTTAACGTGTAAAGAATCTTTATCAGCAGTTGAATAAACAGCAACTGTTTTTATTCCCATTTCGCGGCATGTACGAATTACCCTTAAAGCAATTTCACCACGATTGGCTATTAATATTTTTTTAAACATCTTACATTTTAGATTTAAGATTTAAGATTTAA
>JBDSFC010000372.1:0-3584 GCA_039919745.1 Bacteroidia bacterium
TGGATAGAACAAGCCTAATTTTTTAACCTCTTCCTGGAAAATATAATTAATAACGCCGGGCTCTACAGTTGCCTGTAAATTTCGCTCGTCAATAGATAAGATCTTATTGAATTTTTCCATGCTTAAAAGCACTCCGCCTTTTATTGGCAATGCACCACCACTTAAGCCGGTACCGGCTCCACGCGTAGTTAAAGCAATTTTATTATCGTTACAGATCTTAGCAATGGCGGCTACCTGCTCTACCGTTTGGGGTTTTACAACAACGTCAGCAAAAAAGATAAGATCTTCAGTCTCATCCTGTCCGTATTTCTCTAATTGTTCTTTATCGGAACTTATAAAAGCATTGCCAACAATGGTTTCAAGTTGTTTAAAGGTTATTGACGTTACTTTGTTATAATTAATATCTATCATCCAAAAAATTAATAGTTAAAAATAATAATTTTGCAGACAAGCTGGATTTTACATTCAAATTATAATTAACAATCTTATTAAAGAATAAACCACATAGACACATAGTGTTAAAATGACCCAAGAACTCACAAAAAAATATCTTGACGAATTAACATACGAAGTTGTTGGTGCTGCAATTGAAGTACATAAAACACTGGGTAGAGGGTTATTGGAAAGTGTTTATCATCAATGCATGCAGGAGGAGTTACGACATAGAAAAATAAATTTTTGCACAGAGCTAAAAATCCCATTAGTATATAAAACAAAGGAATTAAGTCTTGACTTTAGATGTGATCTATTTATTGAAAATTGCTTGGTTACTGAATTAAAATCAATTAATGGCGCCCTCTCTATGTTTGAAGCACAGCTTCTAACCTATATGAAACTTTTAAAAGCGCCTAAAGGCATTCTAATTAATTTTAATTGTACTAATATTTTTGGGGAAGGTCAAAAAACATATGTTAACGAATATTTTAAATTATTAAATGAAATATAGCTATGAGTCTATGTGGTTAAAAATCATAAACCAATGTTCATAAACACTCATACACATTTTCAATTATACGACGCTAAGATCGAATTAGTGAGCCTTAATATTGATTCTACCCAAAAAGCCAACATGTATTCGTATGGCTTACATCCATGGTATTTAGACAAAGAGACCTATGAAGCCCAATTAGGGAAATTAGAAGTAATTGCTCACGAAAAACGCTGTATGGCTATTGGCGAATGCGGGCTGGATAAATTAAGTAAAGTAGATTTTGCTTTCCAACAAGAGGTTTTTGTGGAACAAATAAAAATTGCCAATAAAATAAATAAACCTTTGATCATACATTGTGTTAAAGCTTTTAACGAGTTGATCAATTGCCTGAATTTAAACGACAACAAAGTTCCGGTAATTGTACATGGCTTTAATAATAATGAGAATATTGCGCGCGTAATGGTTGACCAGGGATATTATTTTTCTTTCGGAAAAGCGTTATTAGGTTACGAATCCAATGCGGCTAAAGCCATAAAAAATGTTGGTAGAAAAAATTTCTTTTTAGAGACTGATGATGCAGATCTTTCTATAAAATATGTTTATCGTAAAGCTGCTGAACTTTTAGGGATCGACGAAGAAATAATTAAACAACAAATACAAAGTAATTTTGAAACTGTTTTTAAAACAACACTAGGGTAAAAATTAACCACATAGAAATATAGAGTTACACAGATATGCAAATTTATAGATATTTAGGTGATCCTATGATTCTATGTGGTTTAAAAAATAATAAATAGTTCAATTAAATAAATATGGATACAAGCTGGATGGACCGCACCTCTTTACTGGTTGGTAAAAAAGGTTTAGAGAAATTAAATAATGCCCACGTATTAATCGTTGGTTTGGGTGGTGTTGGTTCATACGCAGCAGAAGCGATTGCCAGGAGTGGTGTTGGTAAAATGACAATTATTGATGGCGATACAGTTGATCCTACTAACCGTAACAGGCAATTGCAAGCCCTTGTTTCTACACATGGACAAAACAAAGCGCATTTAATGGGTGAGCGTATTAAATTAATTAATCCTGAAGTTGACCTTACGATAGTAGATTCTTTTAAAACTCCCGATGACATGAAAGAATTTATGCAACAAAAATTTACTTATGTTATAGATGCTATTGATAGTATCTCGCCAAAATTGTACTTGTTGCAAATGGCGTATTATAATAATCAACGTATCATATCAAGCATGGGCGCTGGTGGAAAAATGGATCCTACACAAATACGTGTAGTAGATATTTCTAAAACTGAGGTTTGTCCAATGGCCCAATACGTGCGTAAACGTTTGCGTTACATGAATATTTATAAAGGCATTAAATCTGTTTTTAGCGCTGAGAATCCAGCAAAACATTCTATCATGAAAACAGATGGAAGCAAATTTAAAAAATCGGCCTATGGCACAATTTCTTATTTACCGGCAGCGTTTGGCTTAACCTGCGCATCGGTAGTAATACGTGATATTGTAGAATGGAAAGAAGTAAGAACTCCAAAGAAAAAGGAGTAATTATTTATGTAAACCCATTAACACCATTAATACAAAAGCAAAAAGAATTTGATACGATAGATATTTTGCGAAAAATAATTCGTTAGCAGTGATAATTAAACGTTTCATATAGGGTGTTTGAGATTTTTATACTATTATAAATTTCATCAATCTATTTTAAAAAAGCCAGAGTTTTAACAATTCAATTTAAACAATTAGACCAATAATTGTTTTTACCCGTTAAATAAAAAAGAGCTATTTAATATATAAAGCTTTATAAAGAGTTGCCGTTTTACCTGGATCAGCCCTTTGCATCGCTTTAATAATAAGGGTTGTATCGTTTTTCCACATCGCCCTTTCCGGTCCCCAATCGTTCAGTTCACGAAAACCAACAGAGGTATATTTATTATCCTCGTTTTTAAACAACTCAATACCATTGGAAGAAAATGCAGCTTCAAGATCGACATTGGTACAAACAAATTTCTTCTTATCCGGTGACACCGCCGGAAAGCCAATGGTGATAAGAGAATCGCCGGTTTGTTTGTTGATCAGCCAAACATCAAAGGCTTCGTATAAAGAACGGGTAATAATGTAAGCGTTTATATCTTTATTTAAACCTATAAAATTATAAAACTCCATATTATCTTCTTCGCTACGGATATTTTTTAACCTTATGATCTTTCCATTATTACATTTTAAAATAAGCGTATCGTTTTCTCTAAACACTGCCCCATTACATTTTAAAATAGCTAAGGAATCTATACCATCTGATTCAAAATTCTCGAAAACATAATCACTGTCAGGGATATTTAACGACCTATAAATTTTATCGCCAATTGCAAGTGTATCAAAAACTATTTGTTGCGTTGTTATTTCTCCGGTTTTTTCACCTTTGTCAGTTGAACAACTTATCAGTAAAGAAAAGAAAAGGGTACCTGAAATTTTAAAAAAAACATGTTTCATATAATTGTTTTTCGCGGGATTAAATAAAAAAGGCGCCAAAAAAAACTCCCTCATTTCAGAGGGAGTTTTTAATTTTATTCTTTAACTTCTGAGCCTTCGTCCGTTACTTTTTCGGCTTCAACCTGTGTTTTAGAAGATTCCGCAGAGGT
>JBDSFC010000406.1:0-9144 GCA_039919745.1 Bacteroidia bacterium
TTTGATCCGGGTGTTGGTTCCTATACATTAACCCCAAGTGGATCTGGCGATGTTTTTATTTGCAATTTAGATGCTTCAGGCAATTTTATGTGGGCAAAAAGTGTTGGTGGAACAAGTGGCGATGAGGCTTACGGTATTGCGCTGGATAATGCCGGTGGTGTTTATGTTACCGGAGATTTTTCGAGTACCTCTGCTGATTTTGATCCGGGTGCAGGAACCTATAATTTGAGCGCTGTTTCAGGCGGCCTTGATATTTATATATTAAAATTGAATGCGTCAGGAAATTTTAAATGGGCAAAATCAATTTCCGGTCCCGGTGCCGAAACTGCTTACTCAGTGGAGTATGATGGTTTTAATGGTATCTATACTACAGGTAATTTTTCAAGTAATACAGATTTTGATCCCAACGCCGGAACGTTTAATTTAAGTCCCGTTGGATTTTATGATATTTTTATTTCAAAATTAGATACTGCCGGAAATTTTATTTGGGCAGGTGGAATGGGAAGTACTTTTCCTGAAACTGCTAACGATCTTGCTGTTGATGCTTATGGAAATGTTTTTACCGTTGGTGGTTTTAAATCTACAGTTGATTTTGATTTTACGGCCTCAACGTATACTCTAAGTTCTGTTGGCGATTATGACGCGTTCATTCATAAAATAAATAACTGCTTTGCGCCATCTGTAGCAGTTAATACAACCCCTGCTTCCAACCAAACTATTTGCACCGGTAATACAACAACGTTAAGCGCGTCAAGTACCGGTACAATAAGCTGGTATACGGCAATTACTCCTACCATATCGGGAGTAGGGCCAACATTTGTAACATCAACATTAACCGCGGGTACTTATACTTTTTATGCGCAGGCTCAAAATTGCACCTTTACTTCTGCTATTGTTCCTATTGTAATAACTGTACAATTATGTACCGGTGTTAATGAAATTAAAAATGAAATGAGCGGCATTTTTATTTATCCTAATCCAACAAAAGATAATATAAAATTGGTTCTGCCTTTTGAAGGAGAGAAAGAGATCCTTGTTTTTGATATGAAAGGAATTTTAGTGAAAAAAATAATTACCAAAGAAAAAAATGAACAAATTTCTTTAGCGAACTGCTCTGAAGGAATGTATATTTTAAAGATCAATTCTGTTTTTGGAAGTTATAATTATAAGATCGTTAAAGAGTAATATTGTTTTCTTAAAATGAATGGGAGAGGAAATTTCAAAATCCTCTCCCGCCCTCCGCGCACCCTCTCCAGAGAGGGATAGCTAAGCGCCTATTATGCTGCGTGAGCAAACATAGTAATTCCCCCTTTGTAAAAGGGGGTTAGGGGGATTAAAGTCATCAATACAATTATATAATTTTCGTTCTCAATTTTCCTTGATGACGGCAATGCAGAGCATTGAGCGAGCACGTGTGTAAGCTTAAGCAAAAAATAAAAAAATTTCTTTGAGGCCGGATCGCCAAATGTACTTACGCGAACAATAAAACGTAAGCAAACAACTTGTCCTCCTCTGGAGGAGGTGTCGCGAAAGCGACGAAGGAGGGAATTTTCATTTTTACATAATTTTTGTCCTCACTTTTTCCTTGATGAAAAAGTAAGCAAAAAATCAAGGCTTCAAAAAAAATTCTTTGATTTGATGTTTTAATCTTTTTTCTTTCGCCCTGAATTGAACTTCTATGAAATTATTGGCTAGTCAGGGCTCAAAATAATTTTAAAATGGGGTTGCGCCAAAATAGATTTGTTGTTTTACATTTTAAAATTACCAATGGTTGAAAAAATTAAAACACAAATCTTACAGAATTTCTTTGAGGCCGGCTCACTGTGTGTGCTTACGCGAACAATAAACCGTAAGCAAACAACTTGTCCTCCTCTGGAGAGTTGATCCCGATTTATCGGGAAGGTGTAGCAAAAGCGACGGAGGAGCGAATTTCTAATGTTACGCCGCAACCGATCAAACCCCAATAAAACCGCCATTTAACATTTCTATATAGGTAATTTTACCTACTAAAAAATAGGTAAAATTACCTATTGTGAATGGAAGATTTATTTTCAATCTTTCAGAAGCTGTTAAAGCTGTGTTTTAAATTATTTATAAAAGGAATTTATTCGCCATGCGAAGTAATGCCTGTGGATAATAGCTGAAGCGATCTGAGCTGTGTGTTTGTGTGATCGCTTCGCTACCACTTGCACTATGTTTATATAAAAATATTTTATGGACATACCAAAGGATGTTAAATTATACGAACACTTAATTGCCACTTTATGGTTTGATGAAGATAGCATTTTGCACTCTGTTTCAAAAACCTCTCCACGCACTATGGAAGTAATGGCAGACTATGCAGACTTTCTTAAAAAATTAACGGACAATAAAAAAGTACTGATATTAACAGATATAACCAAAGCCAGCCCATTAGATAAAAAAACGCGTGAGTTTATTGAACCGCATTTAAAAGAAAGTTTTACAGCCATGGCCATACTCTCAAATGCACCCATGAGCGATATGATAGCTAATGTATTTATAGCATCTAATAAACCCAACTTCCCAACACGCATGTTCTTAAACGAAAAAGATGGAAAGGATTGGTTGATGAGTTTTATGGGGTAGTGATGAATTGTTATATCTTTGGTAAACGAAAACAAATAATTACAAACGGCTACAAGGGAAAAAATAAACGTTGTGAATGGTTAGCTGAAATTTTATGAAGTACAAAAGCATAGACGAGGTAACAAAGGATTTCGGAATTAATTCGACAAATATCGGAGAAATAAAGAAAGAATTAAGACAAATATTAAAAGATATTCATCCTGACAAAAATGGTGACAAGTTTAAAAGTAAACTTGACGAAATTAATTATCACAAAATATTAAATGCACTTGAATTCTTCGAACAAGAATTCGCTTTGGTTACAAAAGCTGAACTTATGGCTTTAACAACTATTATTAAAGACTCGTCTTCACCCTTAAAAGAACAAAAGCAAATAGAAGTTTTAGAAAAAAAAATCGACGCTTTAGTAAAGACTTATAAGGAATCTAATTATGCACCAAAAATCAGTAGCGCAGCTATATCCGTTATAATAACATTTCTTTGGTTATTCCCAACGACAATTAAAGAACATCCAGTTTTAACGAAATTCATCTCACCTAGTAGTTTAATTTTTACTGTTGTTTGGCTTTATTCTCTTTTTATAACTGGCGTCTATTGGCTTTCAACTAAGCGACGAGAAAATAGAATTGAAGATGCGACAAAAAAATTGAATTTAGAATCCATTCAAAACAGACTCTTTGATATCTTTATGAAAAGTAATTTAACTGATAAAGGCATAGAAGATATTAGTTTCTCAAAAGACGAGCTTATTTCTTTTTTAACTGAACTCGACTTCTTCAATTTAACCCATAATTCTTATAATAGACAAGCAAACCCATTTGAATTACTATTACTAATGGGACGCATTAACAGAAATATTAGTTTAGACTTGGCGCAAACATTAGCGGACATAATTATTGAAAGAGCAAAAAAGAAAAATATTATTCATTTAAAGATTGACCATAGCTTGGCGGACACTTATGAATACAAGACAAAATAAAATTGTAACTAAGATGTTTTTAGATGCAAGTTATTAAACTAATCATCAATGAATAAAAGAAGAGTGAATGGCTTAAATAAAATTATAGCCAAATTTGAAATTAAATCCATAAACACAATTACCATTACTCTTTCATTATTGGCTTTGGTAATAAGTGTTAGAACTTGTAATATTTCCAATAGAGCTATCGAAATTTCAGAAAAACAAGGGCAAGCTTTCATTCAAATATCTGATGCTAAATTAGTCGACACCTTAAATAACGCTTCTTTTCTAGCGATAGAGTTGACTTTGAAAAATTTAGGGCAGACACCTGCGAGCAGTATGAGTGCGGAAATGGATTTTTATTTAGGATGTATTCCTAACAATATTGAAGGTAATACAGCAACTAGAAAGGAAATTCCAAGTATGGGTCAAGGTTTTGAATCGAAACTAATTTTAACATCAAATAGAATTAATCTAAGAGACTGGAAAGCAAATGGCGGTAGATTATATAAGACATTGTTTTTCTTTGGAACGGTATTCTATAAGGATAACTTAACACAAATAAATAGGAAAGTAGATTGGACATTTGAATTACCTCTAAAGAACGATAAGTCTTTAAAACAATTGAACTTAACTCCACCTGGCACTTTTTTTTATCAATCAAAATATAAAATCCAAGCTCAATAAAAACTTTGAAAATAGTGTGCAAGTTCCATTTTTGCTGGTAACGCTTAAATTTGTAACTTGAACTAAATAAAAAAACGAAGATTCATACAAAAAAAGTTATTTATATGATACAAAAATTTTTCCAATTATTTTTCCTAATAATTCTCGCTTCCTGCTCCAGCGTCCAATTCGACTCACCAATGCCAGGCGATCAAAAACCTTTGGATAAATTTGGTGCTGAGTTGGTGGGTAAATATTATTACAGCGATAGTATTTATGGCGCTAATACCAATGATCCGGCATATAATGCCAGGTATTTTACAAATGAGGTGAGCAAGCATGATTCTATCACATTAATTTCAGGCGAGATCAGCATTGCGGAGAAATACGTGTTGTATACTTTAGAAATTGCAAGTTATTACGAGCTTACTAAATTTAATGCTGCGCGTCTAAGCAAAAAACACAAGGCGGATGTTAAAGAAGTGGTTGGCAAACACATTGTGTTTAGGGAAAAGAATAACGATACACTTATAAATATTAACCGCGGCGATAAATTGTTGTTTGCTGATGGTAAATATTATTTCAACCATTTTCTCGCGGAAAAAAAGTGGGATGTTTTTCAATTCGAACAAAAGAAAGATGGCCATTTTTCTTTTAATATGATCGATGAAAAAGAAACAAGTCTTTTAGTGGATACAACATCAAAAGAATGGAACCCTATTTCTCCTGTCGCGCATATCTCCAACAAAAAATTCAAAAAATTTGTTGCCAACGGCGGCTTTAAAACCCGTTATGGTTTAACAAAACAACCTTAATAATAATCGACATGTCTACACAGATAGAAAAAATAAAAAGTAAGCTGCACGAACTTGCAAGCAAAGATAAGAACACTGTAATTTTTGGCGCTTCAAAGCATAAGTATCAACTCAATTCCATAAGAACGGAAGCCCAGGTATCTGCTTTTGAGGCAAAGCATAAAATAAAATTACCCACTGGCTATCGCGCGTTCATAAAAGAAATAGGGGATGGTGGAGCAGGGCCTTACTATGGATTAGAAAGTTTGGAAACGTCTTTGTATAACGATCTTGATTATAAAGATGATAACGAATTGATTGATCCGTCTATTCCATTTCCGCACACGGAAGCATGGAATATGGAAATGCCCGACACAGATAGCGATGAATATGACGAACTGTATTTCGATAAAAAATTAATGGGCGGTGTTTTACGACTTTGTAATTATGGTTGTGGCGTGTCTATGAATTTAGTTGTAACCGGTAGTGAAGCAGGAAATATGTGGGTGGACGATCGTTGCAACGAAAACGGAATATTTCCGGACCAATATTTTGGGAACGAAGAGAAAATAGATTTTTTAACATGGTACGAGTTATGGCTGGATGAATCTATTAAAGAAGTGAAATGAAAAAAATAATTTATCTTTTTTGTTTAATATTTATTTTAGCCATTCAGCTTTCTGCACAGAAAACAAAAAAGATAGAACCTGTTAAGATCAGTATTGAGATCAGTACTACTGATACCAGCATTAAATTTAATGGCGAAAAATTAATTTCTTATCAAATCTATTACATTGAAAAAATGTTAGGCAAGGCCGATCGTATTAAAACGCATACTTTTAAATCATATTATGAAGAATTTGGCGACGAGGATACAAAACCAACGTCAACGCCCATTACAGTAACCGATTATTATTACATCTATGATCAGTTAGGCTTGATGTTCTATACAAACAACGGTTGGGGCGGCACAAAAGACCCAAAAAAATTCAGCGTTCATTTTAAAAACAAAAGATTTTTTACAAATACGGCTGCGTTGCCATTTACACCGCTTAATACATTTACAGGTATTTTAAAAATAAATAAGGATACAGTTTCTGCAGATAAAAAAATGATCACACAAAGTGTCACTTATAAAACAAATGAAATTAATTTATTTAAGATCGGTTTTGGTTTAACTTCTATTGCCACTGTGATTGATGGTTTATATTCTAACAGTGTAAGTCCTTATTTGCTTATGTACCTTGATTCTGAGAAAGAACAGAGGTTAAGTTATATTGTGGTTCATTAAGTTTTAGATTTCTCCTTCGTCGAAATGACATTGTAGTATTTGTCATCCCGAAGAACGAGGGATCTCGCACGATTACCTAAATTAAATTCATAAAAAAAGCCCCGATATTTTCGGGGCTTTTATTTTAAAGAAATTATTTTTATTTAAAGATTCCCATCTTAACCAACTCTTCCAAATAAACACGTTTTCCTTGGTATAAGGCTGTTACAAAGGCGTCATCCTGTCCTGCTTTAATTACTTTTTTGTTATGGATCCAGGCTGCTTCTAAATTTTTAAACTTTCCGTTAATGGTCATCCTTGTTAAACCATCAGGTAACATTAATTTTTCTACTTTACCTAAACCTTTTAAGTGTTTGAATTTATAATTCTTCGGATTTTTATAAGCTGCAATTTGTACTTTAAACTCTAAACCTTCTGCCTCAATTTTTCCATAAGTAGCAGAGTATTTACTGATTTTTTTCTGTAATAAAGTGATCGCCTCTTTGTCATATTCGTTTGCTAATGGTTTGCCAGGTATAATAGCTGCAACCGGAATAGTATCTTTTGGTGTTTCAAATTTAATGTCTACTACTTTTTCAGTGTAAGCAGTAATGGTTGAAGCATCAAATTCAAATGTTCTTGGTTTTTCATCTTTGTAGCTATAAGTAATTTTATAAGCTTGTCCTTGCGGCAACGATACCATATAATTACCTGTAGATGGAATAGTTTTAATTGCACTATAAACAAAATTGTTCTTACTAGTAACTTCAACTTTTATAGCTGATTCAACCGGTGCGCCATCAAATGTAACTTTACCTTTTACAAATAATAATACAGGTGTTTTTGCTTCAAAGCCTGTTTCAACTAAATAAATATCGTTCAAGCCTTCGCCACCGGCTTTACCGCTGCTGTAGTAACCTCTGCTACCATTTGCGGCAAGTACAAAATATTTATCGTCATCTGGTGTGTTGATCGGGAAACTTAAATTTTCTACTTTCTTAAAAGTCGAATCAATAACATCCATATAAGCACGGAAAATATCATGACCGCCGGCACTCTTCGGACCGTTAGAGCTAAAGAATAATGATGAGCCGTCAGGATGCATGAACGGAGAATCTTCGTCGTACTTAGTGTTAATAGAATCTCCTAAGTTAACTACATTGCCCCAGGTTGAATCTGACATTAATTTTGCGCGATAAATATCACGGCCACCAAATCCTCCCGGACGATCGCTTGTGAAATATAATGTTCTTCCATCAGGAGATAAGGTACAGTGGCCTTCCTGCGAGATAGTGTTTATTTGACCTTTTAATTTAGTTGGAAAAGTAAATGTTTCGTTCACATAATAACTTTCGTAAATATCACCGTGTCCTTCAGGGTCATCTTTGTAAATGAACAAACGTTGTCCGTCCTGGCTCAATGAAATTGCAGCGTCATTATTTTTAGAATTAATATTATCTAAAGGAACCGGAGTCTGCCACAGATCGTTTGCTTTGATAGACATAAAAATATCTTCCAAATAAATGCCGTGAACAGAATCAGGGGTCATTAACGTTTCATTAATTTTACCGCCTTTACTTTTTGCACCTGTATAAGTAAAAACCATCATCGATTCATCAGCAGAAATAGTAGGCACGTATTCTTCATCCTTACTGTTTATTGGTGTGCCGACGGTAGTTATTTTTGCCTGCGTTGCATTTGCACTGTAGTAAATGGCATTTTTAATATATGTTTTTAAGATCTCAGCAGCCGGTTTGTCTTCAGGCCTTGTGCGTTTATTATTAAGAAACTCATCTACTTTTACCAATGCTTCATCAAATTTGTAATTATAATGCAATGCACGGGCAAGATCATATTCAATAAGATCTACTTTTGGATTTTTGTCGTAAACTTCCTGTAACATTTTTAAAGCTTCAGAATATTTGTCGCTTCTGTAAAGTGCGGCTTTTCCGTAAACGTATTTTACAAACTCTTCTTTTGGATGACTATAATGGATATTCTCAAAATAGGGCAGGGCCATTTTGTAATTTTTTTCTTCGTATAATAAGAAGGCATTTGCCATTGAATCCTTTTCGGTTTTTCTCCAGCGACTGGTATTAGTAGTTTGAGAATAGAGCGCGCTTACGCATAACACTAATAATAGTATAATGATACGTTTCATAGTTATAATTTAGAAGGTCTGATGTTTAATTGGGAATAAATATAGAAAAAAATTGCATCTGAGCAAAAAGTATTTTCAGAACTTGTTTACACCAGGATATGGACTACTTTTGATCGTTTTTATTAAAATTTTCACGAATAATCACCGAAAAAGCATCAAAAACATGCAAATTCGAGGCAATTGCCTCTTTTCCAAATAACCAATCGGCACCATTTTTAAAATCAGTCACTTTTCCACCTGCTTCCTTTACTATCAGGGCTCCGGCAGCCACATCCCATGAATTTAGGTTGTATTCAAAAAAGCCATCAACACGTCCGCAAGCCAAATAACACAGATCTGCTGCTGCGGCACCAATCCTTCTAACGCCATGTGTTGTGCGCATAAAATGTTCAAGCGTTCTTATATAAGGATCTATTCTTTCAAAATTATAAATAGGAAAACCTGTAGCGATCAAACAATCTTTTAACTGTTTATTTTCAGAAACCCTGATCGGTTTTTCATTCAAAAAAGCGCCGCCATTTCTTACAGCATAAAAACATTCGTTGCGACTCACTTCTAAAACAACACCTAAAATAATTTCGCCTTTATGTTCAAGAGCGATACTTACAGCGTAACATGGAATACCATGAACAAAATTTGTTGTGCCATCTAAAGGATCAACGATCCAGTTATATTCTTTTTTTTC
>JBDSFC010000480.1:0-6583 GCA_039919745.1 Bacteroidia bacterium
ATAAAGGAGTTACAGTAGTTGTTGCATGTGTAAACGATGTGCCGTTATCTGTTGTACGCGACCATCCACCTTCATATTTGATACGACGCCAGCTGCCGGAATTCCATCCAGCTGTCATATCTAAATTTGTTGGACAATTTGCAGGAGGTAAAACCTGTATGTTTAAAGTTGCAGTTTGAAAACATAAAGGTGATGAACCTGCAATGGATGAAGTAAGTTGTACCTGGTAATTTCCTAGTGCGGTAAATGTAGTTGGAAAAGTAGCTCCGGTACCTACTTGAACGACTGTGTTATTACTTTGATCGATCACTGACCAATTAAATGTGTCGTAAAATGCGTTACAGGTAGTTCCTGTAAAAGTGTAAGTTACATTTGGCCCCGATAAAATTAATGAATTGAGTAATTGAATAGAGCTAACAGATGTAGTTGTAAGAGAATTAATATTTACTGTGCAGGCAGAGTTAGCACAAAGTGTATTACAAACAGATGAATGTAATAATGAATTACGTGGCCCGATAGAATCATCTATCATAAAATGCATTCTTCTGATCTGGCCTGTAGTAAAAGAATATTGACAATTCCAGTCACCGTAATCCATATAATTATTTGTCAGATCGCTTATATCTCCTGTAAAAAAGAAATCACCAATTGCCGCAACGTCAGAAGTACAAGTATTTGTTGGTGTTAAACAACCGCCAACCGTTGGGTCCTGGCTAAAGTCTGGAGGCGTATCACAAACCATATCGCCATCAAACAAACAATTATTATTATAACAAGAACAAGCTGCCGTTAATGTGTTGCATAATCCAAAGGTGTGGAACATACCAAGGTAATGACCTACCTCATGCGTTAATACGGTCATATTATAAGTAAGATCATTAGGGCCGGGTACTGGTGGTAAAAGATATTGCGCTTCAATATAAATTCCGTCAAAGCTCGAACCGTGAGCAGGCGGCATATAAGCAAAACCTGCCGCCGGGGCGGCAATGTCTTCTACTACATAAATATTAATGTATTTTGTTGGTGGAAACTTTCCGGTGCTTTGTACAAAATTACTTAATGCAGTTATTTGAGGCTGATTGGTATTATCAAGCGGTAAAGTAAATGATGCATCGGTATATGTATAACTTGTAATAGCATTACCAAAATTATCTACTTCTGCCAAACAAAATTGAATATCTGTATTTGCGCCCGCGATGGTTTTTGAACCAACAGCTATTCCAGCGTAAAGTTGATTTAGTATTGCTAATGCGGCTTGTATCTGTGGCTTGGTTAAATTACCATCCGTCGCACTGAAAGATGGATTTAGTGATGATACAGATGTATTTACCATCATGTGAAAAACAACAGGCAATGTTTCGTGTTGAAATGCCTGAGTACTATTGTTACCACCAATTAATTTATTGCCGGTATTTTTTTCCATCGCCCATTTCTGGTAACTGGTATTCATCTCATCAAATTTTCTTTTATAACTTGTGCTCTGTTCGCTTAATGAAATGTGCAGATTATCTGTAGCACAATGGCCTTGTGCTTTTTCATTTGATTTCGTACGGTTAACCGTACTTTTTTGCGATAACGCAGTGTTTGTATAAAATACAAACACGATCAATGCTAAAATTAATTTTTTCATGGTAATTTCAATTTACAGCACTAAAGTACTTTCGATGGGGGAAGGACAATATGAGAAACTATAGGTGGTGGATTTTTAGAAATGAGTGGCGGGATATAAAAATAATTGGTTTTATCTAGTATAAAAAACCCAGGTAGTTTTAACACGGACCTTCATTACCAAAATAAAAAAGCTCCAACTATAATGGTTGGAGCTTTTAGTTTTAGAATTAGTAATTATTCTTTAATTAATTTTTCTGTATAGATAGTTCCTTCGCTCATTACTTTAATACTATAAATCCCTGCAGGTAATTCCGACAGATCGATCTTTGTCTCTTTATCTTCTACTTGTTTTTTTGAATAAACGATCTTACCAACAACATCATAAACAAAAAGATCTTTTTTAGAATTATCATTTGCATTGATAGTAATTATTCCTTTAGAAGGATTTGGAAAAATACTTACAAGCGGTAACATATCTTGTGCACCTGTTTTTGGTATACGTGTTACTTGTTCCGGACTCATATATTCAAAACCCGATTTTACAACATCCACATTTTGTGAAGCAAGTCTTCCGCCACCGCCTACTGAAACAGTTGCTGTTACTGTTGCCCAAGGACAAACCTCTGGAAGAATAGCAGAACCATGCGTGATCCTATAAATTTTTGACACTGGAAAAAGGCCAATGGGTGATGATGAATTACAAGGTAATACTAAAGCACTGCTGCCGGTATATCTATAAAACGGAGTGCTTCCGGTATTCCAACACGGTGGACCCGAAACTGTTGTACCTGGAACAATTGCACCGGAACTGTTTATTTCTGACACTTCCCAATAAGCGGCAAGTCCTGTACAAGGCGTTGCTAAAGGGGTTGCAAAACATGTAAAGTTAGGACTGCCTGTGTAAGGCAAAGATGTAGTCACACCAAAATCAGGATTATTACACAATACATTTACTGTATAATACGCTGTACCCACGCAACCGTTTTGAATAACTGATACGGTATAAATAGTTGTACTTGTTGGTGTAACAGTAATACATTGTGTGCCAAACCCTCCATTATTCCATATAACTGAAGTGCCGTGCCCTGGTGCATAATTTACACACAGCGTAGTACTACTACCATAACAAATTGTACTGTTACCTGTAATAATTGGTGTAGGATTACATGCAACGTAAATTACTCTTGATGTTTCCTGCCAGCCGCCGCCGCAACCATTACCTAATGCTAATTTTATGCGGTAATATTTATTGCAGGCTAATGTTCCTGACCCCGGAAATGTAAATGTACTTGGAGGTCCCGGGTACCATTGATTCCAGTTATATCCACCAGCTACAGTATTTCCACTACCATCGCATTCAACAATTTCCCAATAGGTATCAGATGGCGCTTCACCGGTATATGTTCCAAACACAGTTATTGGATTACCCTGGCAGGAATTATAAGTAGTTAAGAGAGGTACATATGCTTTTCTTGAAACAAGAACAGTGGTTGGTAAACCACTCATGCAATAAGCAATTCCACCATACGTTGGACAATTTGGAGAAGGAAAAGTTTGATAATCAACAAAAGCAAGCGTTGTATTGTTTGGATCCCTGATTACATCAATATAATTTTTATTTGGTCTTGCAATATAGATCCTGTCATCAGGCCCAAGCTGTAAATAACCAAATCCGGGTTGATTTGAGAACGGCAAAGTGGCAACCGTTTGTTTAGGACCCGGCACCCAGGTGCTGATAGGATATCTGTACACACGGGAGGTCATTGCAGTTGCAGTAACGCCATCATTTCCAATTACTAAACGGCCCGAGCCAACCGTTGATGATACATATAAGTAATCACCATTGGGCGAGAATTCTAAACCACCAGCTGAACCATCTTTGGTATTGTTATCTGCATTTATAAAAGTCAAATTAAATTCAAGCGCGTGCGTACCTCCTAAAACGCCGGTAGTTAAATTAAAATCAAATAACTGACATTTTGGAGAAACTAACCAACCACTAGTGCCTTCTACATTTCCAGTCCAGGGTAATGTACAGGCAACTTTTTTTCCATCAGAACTAAATTTTAACTGACCTTGCGAATTGATTTGTGCTTGCGCTGAACCAACAGTTTGCACTAAAGAGCCAAGATCAAAAGGAGCACCTGCACTTGAGTGATTCCATGATCTGTGTTCTGTAAAAGGGCCACCGGAAAAAGTACTTAGAACTTCTGTAGCATCTAATAACCCAATAGAAGTTGTGGCGCAGGTTACATGATACGCGTAAAATGTATTCCCGCCATTAGAAGGTGATATAGCACTTCCCCCTGATGAAGGATTGCTTGTAAACGCATTTACACCATGTGTTAATACCCAGTAGCCGCCACGACCATCAGGTGTTACAGATAATCTTTCTGAAGTAAGAATATTAGTTGGTGTTATTCTTTTATTTATTTCAGTTGGTAAGATGGTAATATTACAATTTGGCGCAACACCAGCTATAGTAGCTAACGAAACCCTTAGGCCATAAACCTGGTCAGCTGCTCTTGTCCAATTACCATAAGAAGTTTCTGCGGCATTAACTGTAAAAACAAAAGCTTTAGTACCATTAGTACCCGGTATTGGAACTAATAGTGCACTTTCGGTGGAAGATGAATGTCCTTCAAGAACATATGCAGTTCCACTTGTTGGTTGTGTTGCGTGCGCACCATTCCAGATAGTTTTGCCATCTGTATACATGATCACATTATTAAATTCATCTACAAGTGCTCCTGAGCCTTCACCTGTATATATTGGCGAACCTGCAAGGTAGGATGGTGTCATACCACCACCCGGAAATTTTAAACCTGCTTTGTTACCAAAATACCAGGTGCTTTGCGCAAAGCTGGTAATTGAAAAAATAAATGCAAGCAATACGCTGATCATTCCTTTTCTTTTTTTCATAAAATAATATTTTCTTTTTCACCTACTCTGTTAAAGCTTTTCGGTTTTCGCTTTTATATGTTGATTCTTAAGAACATGAAATAGAGATTTGTTCCGCTAAACTATTTTCTTTTTACAATAAATTCTATCATTAACCCATTACCGGTAAAATGATATAAATGGTTGGTAATATTTTTGCAATATCTGGCGATGCAATTTTTGCTTTCGATCGAATTATAATTTTTAAGAATGAAGAGAAATAAAAAACTCCAACCATTGCGATCGGAGTTTTTATTTTTTTAAAAATTTATTGCCTGATAATACCGTTGCTTGGTTTAGAAGTATAATCATTTAAACAATTATCGCTTTGTTGTAACCATTGTCCAATAGTACCTGATGTTGCCCAATGATAAAATGAATAATCAAGAGTTGTAGGTGTAGGTTTATCAATAGTGCCAATTAACAAAGCATTTTGAGAGATACAAAAAGCAACCTCTTGGGGATTGGTCATATTTGGTAATCCTCCCGAAAATAAAGTTGCTCCAAGAATAGGTAAACCCGGATTAGTATGGTCAACAATCGCTCTCATGTGATCAGTTGAACTTATAACGTTACATTGACCTGCATAATTAAAAGCAAGACTATACGGACCAACACCAACGCTTGAAGGAGAACCGATAGGCGTAGCAACTGGTAAAGCTCCCGTATTACCAGGAGAACACGCTGCTCCTAGACTTGTAATTTTAACCATGGTTAAACCTTCCCAACCATATAAAAACCCATCAACCGGATTGTACTCAATATCTTTAATATAACGACCCGGTAAAAATCCAAGGCGAACAACTGCTGTTGAAGGAAGTGTTAGAAAAAAGAAAGTAGTTCCGGAACCTGAACCACAAAAAGAATTTGCTGTTGAACAAATAGTAAAACGATTTGGGAAAGCAGGGGCAACAGCTTTTGCAACACCTGTTGCTCCAAGCACCGGTAACGATCCGTCATAGATCATTGCACCTAAACTTGTATGACTTCCTGTATTAGGATCAACCGTATAAAAGTTGGTTGCAGAAACACCATACACCGGATTGTAACCTGATAGCACAAAACTAGTCATTGCATTTTCTAATCCCTGGTCAGGAGTTCCTGTTTGGCTTGAAGTAATAGTGGTTGATGGTGTTACTTGTTTTTTTTCGCAGCTACTTAGTGCAAAGATGAAGCCGGTTGCTAAAATAGCACCGCAAACATGTTTTAAAATTCTTTTTTTCATGATGTGATTTTTTAGTGAGAAATTTATTTTCTACAAAAAAACCAAAATTCTGAACAGTAAACCAGAGCAAACCCATATCGGGTTGTTTTAAGGCAATAGATGGTTGATTAAAAAAATAGTTAACAGATGTTACGGTTCGCCGAACAAATAATTTAATGAATGAAAATAAAAAGATCACATTTGAACGCGCGAAAGCCTTGTAAGCAGATCTGTTTTTTTTCTGCGCGATACTTCTACGCTTGAGCCATCACTCATGATCACATAGCCGCCATCGCCCTTAATATACTTGTTCACATGCGTTAAGTTGATGAGGCACGAATTATGAACCCTGAAAAAATTCATATCCGATAACATATCGTCGTATTCTTTTAAAATACGCGACACGGTTATCTTTGTGTTATTGGTTAAGGTAATGTGCGTATAACTTTCATCGGCTGTACATTTAACAATGTTGTTCACGCTTATCATTTGCAAACCCTCAAATGTTGGAATAGCAATTTTTGCGTGCGTGCTTTTTATTTTGAGATTAGATAATAAAGTTTCAAAATCGGTATTTGTTTTAACAACGGTTGTGCGGTTGCCTATTTTGCTTACTGCAAATTTTAATTCATCCACATCAATTGGTTTTAACAGGTAGTCTAACGCACTGGCTTTTATGGCCTGTAAAGCATAATTATTGTAAGCTGTTGTAAATATCACTTCAAACGCAGGGTCTTTTATTTTTTCAAGAAGAACAAAACCATTATTAAAGGGCATTTCAATATCTAAAAATACCAGTTTAGGTTTAAGTTTTTCAATGTTCTCAAT
>JBDSFC010000176.1:0-4125 GCA_039919745.1 Bacteroidia bacterium
ACGACTCTATTAATTTTAATTTAAACTTAATTCAACTTGAAAATTGCCACTTAATTTATAAAGACAAAAAAAGGATATTTAAAACCGATCTTTTAATTAAAGACCTTAGTTTTAAAGGAAACTTTAGTGATGTGGAGTATGACATGAGCGCCAAAGGCAAGATCTTAATTAACCAGATAGGGGTAAATAAAAGATCTTATTTGAAAAACAAAAACTGTAATTTAAATGCCGAACTTCTTGTAAAGGGAAATAATTATGTGTTTGATAAAACAAATTTGAGCTTAAACAGCATGTTATTTAACCTTGGTGGAAATTTTATTTATGCAGACAGCTTGCAAAGAGTAAATGTAGATTATGAAGCAACTAATTTAGATATTGCCACAGTTTTATCATTATTACCCGACGATCAAAAACAAAAGGCGAATGATTATAAAAGCGATGGAAATTTTTACACCAAAGGCAATTTCAAATACAGCGGTAAAAATGATTTTAAAATAGCCAGTGAGTTTGGTATTAAGAATGGTGAGGTAACTTACAAGCCCAATTCAACAACTGCAACCAACATTAATATTGACGGCAAATTAATTTACTCAAACACGCAATCAAAGCTTGATCTTACCAACGTGTATATGAAATTAAATAACGACGAATTAAAAGGAAGTTTTTCAGTAACCGATTTTTCAAACCCTTTTCTTCATTTTATTGTTGATGCAACTGCTAATCTTGAGAACCTCCAAAATTTTTGGCCAATTGATACACTTAGTAAATTAAAAGGCACATTAAATATAAATTCAGAAGTGGAAGGCTTATTATCTGACCTGAAAGACCAAACATTTTCTACCAAAGTAAAATTAAATCTTGATGCAACGGTAACCAATCTTGAAGCGCAGTTTAAAGGTGATGAAACTATTTTTGCAATCGAAAATTGTTCGGTTACGGCAAAAGAAAGAGAAGTTGAGGTAAAAGACCTTAAATTAAAAAGAGGAAGTTCTGATATAACTTTAAATGGAAAACTGCCCGGAATATTTAATTACCTGTCTGATAAAACAGCGCCGTTAATTATTACAGGAAATTTATTTTCGAATTATATTAAGTTGGAAGATTTTATGTTGAAATATAAATCTTCCGAAGATAAAACAGCACCACTTATTCCAAACAACATACAATTTAAATTAAACGCGGCTATTGCAAAATTCGCTTATTCAAAATTTGAAGCACAATCAATAACGGGCGAGATAGAAATTAAAAATCGAAAAGCCATTGTAAGTGATATGAAGTTAAGTACAATGCAAGGCGAAGCGGAAATAGATGCCTATGCTGACAATTCAAATGGAAAGCTGGACGTTGTATTGCAAAGTAAAGTAAAGAACATTAATATCAGCAGCCTGTTCTCGCAGTTAAATGATTTTGGCCAATCTACCTTGCAGGAAAAAAATATCAAAGGATTTGCAACAGCCTCTATTGAATTCTCAGGAAGCTGGAGCAATAGCCTTGAGTCAGACCTTAACTCTGTAAAATCAAACATTAATTTAACTATTGACAGAGGAGAATTGATCGATTTTAAACCATTATTAAGTTTATCTAAATTTGTAGATATTCAGGACCTTCAAAAAATAAAATTCTCAAACCTTCAAAGTGTTATTGAGATAAAAGATAAAACTATTTTCTTGCCAAGTACTTCTATAAAGAACAGCGCTTTAAATATTATTTTCTGGGGTTCACATACTTTCAACAACAACATTGATTATCATATTGAATTATTGATCAGCGAACTATTGGCAAAAAAACGTAAACATAAAGAAGAAGAGGAATTTGGCCCGGTTGAGAACGATCCCGATAATAAACGTAGCGCCTTTATTTTAATGACTGGTACGGTTGATAAACCAATTATTAAGTACGATAAAAAAGGCTTAAAAGAAAACATTAAAAAAGACATTAAAGAAGAGAAACAAAACCTGAAACATTTATTAAAAGAAGAATTCGGTTTGTTTAAAAAAGACTCGCTCCAATCAAAAAAGAAAGAAACGGCAGGCCAAAAATTTGAACTGGAGAAACCCAACAATAATCAGCCTAAAAAAACGTTAGAACCTAAGAAGAAAAAAGAAGATGACGATGATTTCTAAAAATCGTATCTTTAAGTAATTATTTTTTACGCGTGAACATCTATAACAAAAAACAACGTTGGAAACTAGGCCTGGCAGCTTTTGCTTTGCTCATTATTATTGCGTCGTTATGGTATACCCGAAACCTGGTTAAAAAGATCTCGAGGAACGAAAAAGAAAAGGTAGAACTCTGGGCTAAAGCCGTTCAAAAAAAAGCCAATCTTGTAAAATTCACAAACGAATTATTTGAAAAAATAAAAACCGGCGAACGTAAAAAAGCAGAGTTGTATGCAGAAGCCACAAAACAATTAAGTGCTGACGCGCAGGATGTTTCCTTTGTTTTAAAAGTATTGCAGGAAAACACTTCTGTACCAGTAATTTTAACCAATGAGAATGATGAGATCCAGATCTCTCGTAATTTAGACTCCACAAAAGAAAAAGATCCTGTTTATTTAAAAGAACAATTGCAAATCATGAAAGGTCTTTATGAACCTGTAGAGATCAATGTGTACAAAGGCATTAAACAAAAACTCTATCATAAAGACAGTCGTGTGTTCAGTGATATTAAATTGGTTTTTGACAGTTTAATTAAATCCTTTATTACCGAAGTGGCAGTTAACTCTGCTGCTGTACCGGTTATTTATACCAATAATTCACAGGATAAAATACTCGCTATTGGAAAAATAGATTCTTCACAAGTTGATACGCCGGAAAAATTAAAACAGAAAATCGCTGAGCTCTCTTCTGAAAATACACCAATACAAGTTGATCTTGGAGAAGGAACAAGTGATTATATTTTTTACGCGCCTTCTGAATTACTTACTCAATTGAAGTATTATCCTTATGTACAATTTGGTGTAATAGGTTTGTTTTTATTGATCGCTTATATCCTCTTTAGTACTGCGCGAAAAGCAGAGCAAGACCAGGTTTGGGTGGGTATGAGTAAAGAAACAGCTCATCAATTAGGCACTCCTCTTTCATCCTTAATGGCATGGAATGAACACTTGCGGTCAATAGGTGTTGATGAATCTATCATAAACGAAATGCAACAAGATGTTAAACGTTTAAATACAATTACAGATCGTTTCAGTAAAATTGGTTCACAGCCAACTTTAGTTCCTTCCAACATAAATGAAGTATTAACGGATGCTATAGAATATTTAAAAAACCGCACTTCAAAAAACACAAATTATACTTTAAAATTGCCGGAAGAAAATTTACAGGTTAATTTATGTGTGCCGCTTTTTGAATGGGTGATAGAAAACATTTGTAAGAATGCTATTGATGCTATGGAAGGAAAAGGAGAGATAGAAGTGGCGTTGATAGATGTACCGGAAGGTTTATATGTGGATATTTCCGATACAGGAAAAGGCATTCCAAAATCAAAATTTAAAACAGTGTTTGAGCCGGGCTTTACTTCTAAACAAAGAGGTTGGGGGCTTGGATTAAGTTTATGTAAAAGGATCATTGAGATCTATCATAATGGTAAGATCTTCGTTTTAAAAAGTGAAATAAATAAAGGAACAACTTTCAGGATCGTTTTAAAAAGAGACTAGATCAGGCTTTTAATTTGTAAATCATCGCTTCCAAATAGCGTTTCGTTTTTAATTCTTTCACAACTTCAAATTTATCAGGCGAAAAAGAAGTTGAATATTTTGGATTCATATAAACAAACCATGTTTCTGAATTTGTAGAACTGCTTATTCTTGTCAAAACTTTTTTGAGCACATCTCCATTAAACGGGTTGAATAAAAAATAAACAGTCGGCTCATTTTTATAACCATATTCTAAAGCATTGGCATTTATAAATTGAATGTGTGAACTTTTTCTTTTCAATAAATAATGCTTTAAATTTAAATTGGATGCTTCAATTAGCTCTTTATCCAGGTCAATTCCCGTTAAATTTTCATAACCGTAATGTTCGCCAACAAACACCGGACGGCCTTTGCCACAACCAATATCTACAAAATTGAAGTGTTTTGTTTGTGGTGTTATGTATTCAAAGATCCTGAATAAAACCAGG
>JBDSFC010000492.1:0-5080 GCA_039919745.1 Bacteroidia bacterium
CCAAGAGTATTATATAATATAAAATCGCATTTGTTAATTGTAGACGCCTCGTTTATATTAACCTCTATTGATGTGGTAAAAGGATTTGGATAAATTTTAATACCGGCTGCGTTTGCAGCATCATAAGAAGGGATACCAACATTTATGCAATTAGATGGTAAAGTAGTGGCAATAACTGTTGTGGCAGCGGTTGTTAAAGCTCCCGATGTTGTGAGTGCACGGCCATCAAAGGTAACTCCTGTATTTACTGCGCCCAATGCACCATTATTACATATGATCGTTCCTCTGAAAACAGAATAGTTATTTATTTGTACCCCACCTTCTACTTTCCAATATACATTTTTTGATTGCGCCCCATTAATTAATTTAACCTTTGCGTAAGTACTGGTTGTAATTGCACCATTAATTTGTATCACAAATACTGCATTGGCATTACCTTGTGCATTTAAATAAAGCGAATCGACAAATGTTGCTGCACTATTCATACGATAAGTATGAGGTGTAAGCACCAAATTACCGCCAAATTGCGCCGGGTATAATAACTCAATATCGTAAGGCAAGGTATTCACATAATTATACGCCACCAATAGATCATTAGCCGCTTGCGCAGTAGAGCCATCCGGAACTGTATGTGTTGTACCACTAACAAATGCGGGATTAAAACCGGTAACCGGGCCGTTGTTACTTCCAACATCGCCTGTAACATACGTTACACCAGTATTTGAAACTGCACCGTTTGCTGAAAATATAGCGTAACAACCAGAAACACCAAGAACGGGCGCAGTTGGTCCTGTAAGTACAGGGCTTCCACAACCAATTGGCGTGTATGCTAGGGTACCATCAACGCTAACTGCACCGGTTGTTGAAAGTGCTCTTCCTTCCAGTGTATCCCCTGCATTTAAATTTATAGCTGCGTTATTGGCAATAATTGTTCCTCTCATGGTTGATCCGGCAGCTAAGCTTACCAAGCCTTCTACTTTCCAAAACACATTGCAGGCTAATGCACCATTGATTAATTTAATTTTAGAAGAAGCATTTCCTGATAATGCACCTTGTATCTTAAAGATAAAAACTGCATTCGGATTATTTTGTCCGTTTAATATAAGATCAAGATTTATTGTAGCATTACTTCCTATAGAATAAACACCAGCATTTAGCATTTGTCCATTACCCAAAAGTGCTGCCGGAAAAAACGTTGGAATTGTTGCGTTCAATTGATTATAAGCAATTAGTACATCTGCTGCACACTGTGCGCTTGCACCATCGTTATCATGCATAACACCGTTCACATTTCCAAAGGCAGTGCTGGAACCGTTATTTGTACCAACATTACCGGTAATTTGAGAGATACCAGTATTAGTAACTGCTCCATTTGTGGAGAATAGCACAAAGTTTGCTGCTGTGCCTAAAGTAGGCGCTTGCGCAAAATTAATTGCAGGAGATAATAATGTCGAGATCAGAATGATCTGAAGTAAATTTTTTTTCATTTTATTTGATTTAGGTGTAATAAAGTTACAAGAGTAACAACTTAACTATACAGTGCTATAATCGAGCCGAACACAAACAGGGCGTTACAAGCCAACCATTAATTTTTAATGGGCATATAATGCCCTATTGTGGGATAGTGGGATGGTGGAATCAACAAGAATTAGAAAAACAAAAACAACGCTTGCAAAATGCCCGTTCTTTAATGTTGGATGGCGAAATTAAACCTGATGATTACAAGGAAATGAAAAATGAAATTGAAAATAAGATATTAGAATTGGTAGAAACAAACGCAAATAAAAGGTGGTAATGAAGATTACGAAAGTAAGGCAGAGTATTGCATCAAGTTACTAAAAAATATAGATAATATTTACAGAACAGCCGATACAGAAAACAAACGACGTATTATTGGTTCGATATTCCCTGAAAGATTGATATTTGAAAATAAGAAGTATCGAACCCCTAAACTAAATAGGGTGGTGTCATTAATTCGTAGCAATGAAGGGCGTTTCAAAGGTGGGGAAAAAAGAAAGCACACCTTTTTAGATGTGCTTTCTTTAAGTGTGGTCATGTAGGGAGTCGAACCCCAAACCTCCTCATCCGTAGTGAGGTGCTCTATCCAGTTGAGCTACATAACCATAAATTGGTCTGCAAAAATATACATTTTTTTAATACCTTGCAAAGGATTTTACTTAAGAATATGCAAAACATTATAGAAGCCGCATGGCTAAACAGAGAGTTACTAAAAGAAAAAACAACTTTAGATACTATTAACGAGGTTATTGAACAATTAGATAAAGGTAAATTACGTGTAGCAGAGCCAAAAGCAGATGGAAGCTGGCAAATTAACGAGTGGGTTAAAAAAGCAGTGATCATGTACTTTCCAACCCGTAAAATGGGAGTAATTGAAGTAGGTCCATTTGAATTTCATGATAAAATGGCCTTAAAAACACAGTACGAAAAATTAGGTGTGCGCGTGGTACCACCTGCTGTTGCCCGCTACGGGTCGTTTTTAGCCAGTGGTGTTATTATGATGCCTTCTTATGTAAATATTGGCGCGTATGTAGATAGTGGTGCAATGGTGGATACATGGGCAACTGTGGGCAGTTGCGCTCAAATTGGTAAAAATGTACATTTAAGCGGTGGAGTTGGTATTGGCGGTGTATTAGAGCCCGTACAGGCTGCGCCGGTTATTATTGAAGATAATTGTTTTGTTGGTTCGCGCTGTATTGTCGTAGAAGGCGTAAGAGTGGGTAAGGAAGCGGTATTGGGAGCAAACGTGGTTTTAACCATGTCTACCAAGATAATTGATGTTACAGGAAAAGAACCTATTGAAACAAAAGGGTATGTACCTGAGCGTTCGGTAGTGATACCCGGAAGTTATACCAAAAAATTTCCGGCGGGCGAATACCAGGTGCCCTGTGCTTTAATAATAGGTAAGCGTAAAGAAAGCACTGATCTTAAAACATCATTGAACGATGCTTTGCGTGAAAATAATGTAGCCGTGTAATGAGTACCTTCATCGTTATATTTGTTGTGCATTTTTTAGCAGATTTTGTTTTTCAATCTTCTAAAATGGCAACAGGCAAAAGCAAAAGTTTTACATGGTTATGCATTCATGTGGGCACTTATGCTATAGTGTCTTTATTAAGTTTTGGTTTTATAACTTATTATTATGGCGACGCTTTATTTGCTTTTTACTGGTGGCTTGTAAATGTGATCTTACATTTTATTGTAGACTTTATTACTTCAAAAATCACTTCAAAATTCTGGGATCAAAAAAACATGCGTTTGTTTTTTGTGATGATAGGTTTTGATCAGCTCATACACACTTTGTGTTTGATCAGTACTTTCCTTGTTGTAAAAGATATTATTTTATTGAGGTCGTTTTGATCTTAGCGGTATTTTAACCACATAGACACATGGAATTTATAAAATGCCACTAATTGCACTAATAACACAAATTTTTTTGAGTAATTGATTGGTGAAATAATTCATTCAAGCGATTTATCGCTTGAATGATAAATTACAGAAATAAAAAACTATCATCGTTCTCTAATAATAATTTGTGAAATTGGTGTAATTTGTGGCTTTTTTTATTACCTCAGGTAATGCAAAATCATTTAATGCTGTGATTGTTCTTCTCTCGAAATAAATTGAAGATCGGCAATTAATTTTAAAACAAATTCCAATTGTTCTTCTCTTGTAAGATCACTGTTATCTAATATTATAGCGTCTTCAGCTTGTGTAAGCGGACTTTCTTCGCGGCTGATATCCGCCATATCACGTTTTAATAAGCTCATTTCCACTTCCTGCAACGTAAAATATTGTCCTTTACTACTGAATTCAGTTTGTCTTCTTTTTGCACGTACATCTGGGTCAGCTATCATAAATAATTTTAATTCTGCTTTCGGAAAAACATGTGTGCCAATATCCCTGCCATCTAAAACAACGGCTTTTTTCTTACCCATTATGCGCTGTAAGGCCACCATTTTTTCACGCACCTCTTTAACAGCACTAACCTTACTAACAAGGCTGCTTACTTGCATGGTTCTTATCTCCCGCTCAACATCTAAACCATTTAAAACCACATCCGAATTGTGAGTCTTTGCATTTAAAGCAAATTCAACGTCTATATTTGGTAAGGCTTTTATTAATGCATCTACGTTTACAATCTCATCAGTGCTAATAATATTATTTTGCAATGCATATAAAGTAACTGCGCGGTACATAGCGCCGGTATCAATGTAATTGTAATTTAATTTTTGGGCAAGGGCTTTAGCTAAAGTGCTTTTTCCGCAACTGCTGTAACCGTCTATAGCTATGGTAATTTTTTGCACTGCTATAAATCTACAAAAATCTTATTTCAAAAAAAACGGAAATATCTTAAGTTTCTACAAATTGTAGCAAAACAAACTGATTTTGAGAAGTAAATTTGATAAAGTTAATTAATGTAAACAAGAACTGAATGGATTTTGGAAGAGTAAAAGATGTAGAAAAAGTAGATTATATTTTACCGGCAAATCATAAAAGTATTGGCAAAGTATTAGGTGGAATTAAAACCCTTACGCCAAAGGCATATGTTGGTGGTGTTTTATGGTCTGACGAAAATTTTGTTGGAAATCTTTATCCCGCAAAAGCCCAGCCAAAAGATTTTTTAAAATATTATACCAAGCAATTTAATACTATTGAATTAAATTTAACGCATTACCGTTTGCCTGAATACGAGATCTTAAAACGCTGGTATAATACCGCACCTGATAATTTTAAATTTTGTCCTAAAGTGTATCAAAGTATTAGTCACGCAGATAACCTTTTGCAAAAAATAACTTTGCATAATGAATGCTCAAACTTCTTTACTTTATTGGGTGATAAACTTGGAACCTACTTTATGCAAATGTCCCCACAGTTTTCTCCAAATCGTTTAAATGAACTATTAGAGTTCTTAGATAATAGTAATTTGAAAAACTTAGCTGTTGAAGTACGCCACCCTGATTGGTATAAAACGGAAACAGAATTAAAAACGCTTTGTAATTATTTGTATAAAAATAATTTGTCCTTTGTAATTACCGATACACCCGGACGAAGAGACGTA
>JBDSFC010000545.1:0-3959 GCA_039919745.1 Bacteroidia bacterium
ATTGAACGGTATCAACAACAAAAGGTAATTTAGTTGCTACACCCCAAGTACTACCTTGTTTCTTAGCCATGTAAATACCACATTTAACTTGTTTGCCTTTTTCTTCAGGGCAACGTGTAAAGAAGATCATATCACCTTTTTTGCTTACCCAACCTTGTCCTTCATTTACCGGAGAAGAGATTGCAGGAGGTAATAAAACAGGAGTTGACCATTTACCGTTCTTATCAATCTTTGTTTCGTAAATATCAGAGTGGTTTGCACCGATGTTAGCCTCAGTAGAGCCTAGAGCACCTTCTCTACGAGAAGTGATAACTAATGTTTGATTTTTTTTATCGCTAAAGCTTGGAGAATAATCACTTTCTTTTGAGTTGATCAATGACATGTTCTCAATTTTGTAACGTTGAGGAGCATCTTTCCATTGTTGCGCTAATTCACAAGATTTTACACCAAGATCAGCCTTTTTTGCATTACCACCTTTAGCTTTGTAATTGTTATATTCTACAATAGCTTCAGGGTATTTCATCTGGCTTTTTAATACTTCAGCTAAACGTAAATAAACCGAGGGATCATCATAATTAGCTGCGATAGCTTTTTGATAAAAAGTCTCAGCGCCTTTATAATCGTTGATCTCCTGAGATGCATAGCCTGATTTAAACATTATCGTTGGCTTTTTATCTTTAGAAGCGCCTGCATAGGCTTGTTTATACATATTTATGGCGTTATAGTATTGGTGAGCTTCAAAAGCAGCATCCGCCTTTTTTAATAGTTTCTGAGAGAATCCGTTTGCAACAAAAATAACAAGAGCTGCTGCGGTTAAAGTAAACTTAATAGTGTTTTTCATACTTTAATTATGAGTTTATAGGCTGCTAATATAATAAATTTTATACAAATCGTTAAAAAAAATTAAAAATTTTTGACGAAAATTAGCAAAACTTGGGCTTTAATGTAATAGATTTAGCCTTTAATCTTTCATTAACGGTTGTTCATCAAGGAACACACTAATACAGGGCGTTTGGCGGGCATTTATTTACATATTCCTTATTGCAGGCAGGCTTGCAGTTATTGCGACTTTCATTTCAGCACAAATCTGAGTTCAAAAAGCACTCTTGTAAATGCCATTGCCAAAGAGATTGGTTTTAGATATAAGTATTTGAATAACAGTACATTAAAAAGTATTTATTTTGGTGGAGGAACTCCTAGTTTGCTGAATAATGCTGAATTTGAACTCATTTTTGATGCTTTAAAAAGTCATTTCAAATTTGATAATTCAGCAGAAATTACCATTGAAGCCAATCCTGATGATATTACAAAAGAAAATCTTTTAATCTGGAAAGTGCTAGGAATCAATAGATTAAGTATTGGACTGCAGAGTTTTAATGATGAAGAGTTAAAATGGATGAACCGGGCTCATAACGCCTCGCAATCTGTTAATTCTGTAAAAATGGCTCAGGATGCCGGTTTTGATAATATCACCATTGATCTGATCTACGGCAGCAAGTTCCAGGATCTTAAAACATGGGAAAGCACATTACTGCAAGCCGTTAGTTTAAATACGCAACACATTTCATCTTACAACCTTACTATCGAAAATAAAACAGTTTTAGGTATTCAAAATTCAAAAGGCAAAGAGCCGGCCGTTAATGATGAGCTAAGCAGCAAACAATTTTTATTAATGTCGGATGTTTTAAAACAAAGTAATTTTATTCATTACGAAATTTCAAATTTTGGAAAACCTGGTTTTTTTGCAAAACACAATAGTAATTATTGGTTGCAAAAAGAATATTTGGGAGTAGGCCCTTCAGCGCATTCGTTCAACGGCACTTCAAGACAATGGAATGTAAAAAATAATAATTTGTACATAAAAGCAATCGAACAAAACACCAATTATTTTGAGAAGGAAGAATTATCAATTAATGATCGGTACAACGAATATGTTCTTACGCGCCTGAGAACAATTTGGGGTTGTAATGTAAAAGAAATAAAATTACTATTTGGAGAAAAGATATTCGCACATTTTTTAAAGAAGATCGAAGAAAATAAAAACGAGTTTGAAGAAAATAATGGAATCTATACTTTAAAAACAGAAGCGAGATTATATGCTGACGGCATGGCGGCTGATTTTTTTGTGTAATAGCCACAGATTTCGCAGATAACACGGATTGGTAGGATGATTTTTGTTGGATAGTGTAATTAAAAATAAATCCGCGACACCAGCGAAATCTGAGGCTTAACTTACTTGGATTTGTCTTTATAAAAATTCTCTATCAGGCCAACGCTCGCATCAATGCTGTTAACAAGCCAATTAAAATAAATGTCAATTTTTTCGTCTTCCGTTAAAAGATAATTTGGAACACTTTCTCTAATGCGGGTTGTTAGTTCATAAAGGCATAATGCCGCGCAAACACTTACGTTAAAACTTTCTGTAAAACCATACATAGGTATTTTCACAAACTCATCCGCATGATCAAAAACTGTTTGAGTAATACCTTCAATCTCTGTTCCAAAAACCAAAGCCAGTTTTTTATCTACCGGTAATTTATCAATTGTACAATCGTTCTTATGTGGCGTTGTCGCAACTATCCTATAACCCTTAGCTTTTAGATCTTTAATGGCTTCAAGCGTATTATTTTCATGCCCCTTGTGTTTATGAATATTCAGCCATTTGCTGCTGCCCATATCTACATCTGCGCTGATCTTAATACTGTTCCTTCCTTCAATGTAGTGGATATTTTGCACACCAAAACAATCACAGCTTCTTAAAATAGCACTCGCATTATGTCCCTGGTAAACATCTTCAAGTACTATGCGTAAATGATCAGTACGTTGCGAAATAACTTCATCAAAACGTTTTTTACGACTATCAGAAATAAATCCGGTCAAATAATTTATAAGTTCTATTTTTTGTGCTTGTTCCATAATTTGGGACTGCAAAGAAAAAATAAATTCTTTAATTAAAATACAATTCTTTATCTTTGCCGTGCAATTGGTTCTTTTTTAAACAAAAGATTAATAGGGAATAGCGTGAAAATCGCTAATAGTACCCGCTGCTGTGAGTCCTTTTGGAAATAAAACATTCTAAGCCACTGTTAAACCGGGAAGGCGTTTTATTAAGGATAAGTCAGAAGACCTGCCACTGCACAATGTTTAGGGCTTTCGGGATGTGAAGCCAAAAACGCACAAAAAGTATCAAAAAAATTGATCTTAAAAATAAATAAGCGTTTTGCTTGTGCTTTTAATTTTATAATTAAAGCAACGACTGTTTTAGGTCTTGTTGGAAGTTATAAAGTTTATGGACAAGATACTGTTGCTTTGCAGAGCATAGAAATTATTGCAAAAAAAATCGAACTCTCGCAGATCGGAAAAAAGACAGAGCAAATAGATTCAACCATTAAAGATCAATTCAAATTAAATTCAATTGCCGATGTGTTAAGTTTAAACACGCCTGTATTTATAAAAAGCTATGGTCCGGGAGCACTCTCTACCACAGCTTTTAGGGGAGGTAACGCTTCGCAGACCGCTGTTTTATGGAACGGTTTTAATTTACAGAATGCTATGTTGGGTCAATCTGATCTTGCTTTAATGCCTTCTTTTTTATTCGAGAATATTGAAGTAGAATACGGTGGTTCTTCTTCCTTATGGGGAAGCGGTGCGGTTGGCGGAAGCATTCATCTAAAAAATAAAAGTGCATTTGACCAGGGTTTAAAAACTTCGGCCAATTTTGGCGCCGGCAGTTTTGGATTAAAAAACATTTCATCAAGTGTTTTATATAGTCGTAAACGTTTTATTTCATCATCAAAAATTTATAGTAGCAGCTCTAATAATAATTTTAATTACAAAGACACAACCGATAAAGAGAACCCAATTAAACAACAAAAAAATGCTTCATATAATTTTTTAGGTTTAATGCAGGAGCTGAAATTTCTGATCAACTCTAAACAAATTTTATCGGTAAATGCATG
>JBDSFC010000552.1:0-7686 GCA_039919745.1 Bacteroidia bacterium
CACATTAGTACTTTTCAAGGTGATAAAGGGCATGCACATTCAGAATACCTGGGTTATTTGAGCGAGACCGGCCTTTTTGGTTTTATAAATTTTTTATTATTGGTAATTATTGTTTGTGTAAAAGCGTTAAGGGTTATTAATACAACCCATGATAAAGAAGTAAAAAGCATTTGTGTTTTTGTTTTTCTTGGCCTAATCACTTATTTTATTCATGGCACGTTTAATGGTTTTATTGAAAGTGACAAGATTGCCATGCCTGTGTTTGTTTCTATTGCAGCCATTGTTAGCCTTGATATTGCAAATAAGCGTAAAGATCTGTCGGAAAATGTAAATGTATTGTGAACATACCGTTCAGTTTTAAAGCATTTTTTTAGTTTTTTTAAGGATCTATAATTTAAGATTTTGCTAAACAGTCGTATCTTTATAATATGTCAGATTTTAATTTCGATCAAAATATAATCCTTGAGAACGAAAACGTTTTACTTCGATTACTTACAAAGAAAGATCATGCGCATCTTCTTCCGTTTTCTTTAAACGAACCTGAGATCTGGAAATATTCGCTGGTGCAGGCTGCAGGAGAAGATAATTTAAAAAAATATCTGGACATTGCCTTAGAGGCTTTCGAAGCTAAAAAAGAATATCCTTTTATTGTATTTGATAAAAAACAAAATTCATATGCTGGTAGCACGCGTTTTTATGATATACAATTAGCACAGGATACATTGCAGTTGGGTTACACCTGGTATGGAAAAAATTTCCAGGGAACAGGTTTAAATAAACACTGCAAATTTTTACTGTTACAATACGCATTTGAAACTATGGGTATGCAAAGGGTAGAGTTCAGGGCAGATAACAGTAATGAAAAAAGTAAAGCTGCTATGAAAAGCATTGGCTGCACCGTAGAAGGTGTTATTCGCAGTAGCATGTATAATTTAAATGGTAGCAGGCGCGATAGTATTATACTTAGTATTTTAAGAAATGAATGGTTTGATTCTGTAAAAGAGAATTTAAAAAAGAAATTGATCTATTAATGAATACGAAACAAAATTTAATTGATGCAGAAGAGAAGGCTTTGCGCTTATTTAACGCCATACAGGAGCGAGGGCTTATTATTGCCGGAAAATCAGAACATTCGTTAAATACCGAGATCTTTGAACTGGCTTTTGAATTATTCAAAATTAAAAAATACTGGCATAAAAGAATTGTGAGGTCCGGGAAAAACACCTTGTGTCCATACAAAGAAAATCCGCCGGATCTCATTTTGCAAAACGATGATATTCTCTTTTTTGATTTTGGTCCTGTTTTTGAAAATTGGGAAGCAGATATTGGAAAAACCTATGTGATCGGAAATGATCCCGATAAAATAAAACTTCAAAAAGATGTAGAATTGGCCTGGCATAAAGGAAAAGAATTTTATTTAAAAAATAAAGAGACAATCACTGGTGCCAGGTTTTATGAATATACCAAACAACTGGCAACTGAATATGGTTGGGACTTTGGGAACATTCATTGCGGACATTTAATTGGTAATTTTCCACACGAAAAAATAATTGGCGACGAAACGATAAATTATATTCATCCTGACAATGATATTTTAATGAGTAAAAAAGACAAGCATAATAATGAACGGTTCTGGATCTATGAAATTCATTTTGTAGATACCAAAAAACAAATTGGTGGTTTCTTCGAACAGTTTTTAAATTAAACAAAATGAGATTAGCAATAATAATTCCTTCGTTGATCATTGGATCTTTTTTGATGTTATCTAATAATTATTTGCCTTCAGTTTCTAAGAAAGTAATTAGCTGCGATAGCACACCTGTTTTAAATAAACAAATAATTGCCTTTGTGAAAACTAAAATTGGTAAAAAGGTTGGTAAGGGTGAGTGTTGGGATGTAGCAGCTGAAGCTTTAAATTCTACCGGTGCTAAATGGGATGGAAGTTATGTTTTTGGTAAAGAAGTAAACTATAAAAAAGATTGTGTTTTTCCAGGTGACATTATGCAATTTGAAGGCATCACGTTAAAATATGATATGGATGGCAAACATTATATGGAAAAAATGGCGCATCACACAGCAATTGTTTATGAAGTAAAAGGCAGAGAAGAATTTGTTCTGGCAGATCAGAATACCGGGCGTTCCGGAAAAAAAGTAGGGTTAAGCCCCTTTAATTTTGTAGATATTACTAAAGGAAAATTTAAAATTTTTAGGCCGGTAAATAATTAGGCGATTGAAGGCAGATGACATCAAATTCAGGCTCGATTCCTGCACGGGTTAACAAAAAAAACAACCTTGATTGCATTTCTAATCAAGATTGTTCTCGTTCGTAATTTTTTGTTTATTGATCTGTTAGAGTTAAACAACCTTAAATCAAGTAATTATTGTTCGATTCCTTTGTGTGATAAAACCTTGACAAATCTAAAACAGAAAATAAAGTCAAATCTTTATATGCGTTTTTCAAACAGCCGTGCTTTACACTCTTTATGCAATTTACGTCAGTCAAAAGCACAAATTACGGGTAAAATGTATTAAAAAGGACAATGTTATTTACTAAAGTTGGCATTGTTTGTTAAAATATGATCATATTTTTTATATATCAAAAGTGAATTATTACAGTATAAAAAATATATTTACATAATTAATTATTTAGTATGAACAATGACGAATTAAGATTGCTTTTTTTTGAGGAAGCCGATGTGCTTTTTCAAATTTATGATAAGGATCTTAATTGCATTGATGTTAATAAAGCCACTTTAAAATTATTTAATACCGAACGTGATAAACTAATTGGTAAAAACATTAGTGATCTTTCACCGGAATCTATTGCCAGTGGCAGGTATGAAGCCTATTTAAATGTTATTAGAACAGGAAAGACCCTTATTATAGACGAGTTTAAAGCCTGGCCAAATAATAAAGAAGTTTACTTTAGGATAAAGGCATTTAAGCTTGGAACGGGATTAGGGATGGTTACAAAAAACATTACGGATCTAGAACTTATTATTAAAAGAACAGTTGGTGAATTAGAAGTAAAAGTAAAGAACCTGAATGATGCTAATACAAGCATTACTGAGATGATGAAAATGTTGTCTAATCAGAATACGCAGCTAAACGATTTTTGCGGTATCGTGTCCCATAATTTGAGAGCCCCTTTTATTAATCTGTCTATTTTGTCAGATTTTATTGCGAATAGTAAAAATCCAGATGAAAGAGAATTAATGATCAGTAAAATTAAACCTGTTGTTGCAACTTTAAACGAAACTTTTAATAATTTGGTTGAGTCTTTACAAATTCGGGAAGAACTTGGATTGAAATTCGAAAGAAACAATTTCGAAGAGTTAACTAATAAAATCCTTGAACAGCATAATATTGAAATTGATTTATGCAAGGCTAAAATTCAATTGGATTTTACTGCAGCACCTCACATATATTATCCTAAGAAATACATCGACAGTATATTATCAAACCTAATAAGTAACGCTTTAAAATACCGAGCAGATTCAAGAAGTCCGTTTATTCAGATTAAAACAGAAGTGAACGATGATAGAATTTGCTTAAAGATTATTGATAATGGATTAGGAATTGATCTCAAAACAAATGGGCAGCACATGTTTAAAATGAGAAGAGTATTTCATGATCGTCCTGATGCAAAAGGCTATGGTCTGTTTTTGACTAAAACCCAGGTAGAAGCAATGGAAGGCGAAATTTTTGTTGATAGTACTCCTGATCAGGGCTCAACATTTACTGTTAAATTTAACCCAAAAAACAATATAACATGAATAAAATAAAAAACCTTGCACTTATTGACGACGATGATATGTTTGTGTTTTTAACGAAGAAGACGATTGAATACAGCAATCTTGTTGATGTTGTTAAGGTTTTTAGAAATGGAAGGGAGGCGATTAATTTTCTCAATGAAAATTCGCGTAATGTAGAAAAATTACCAGAAGTGATTCTTTTGGACCTTACTATGCCAATTATGGATGGATGGCAGTTTTTAGAACAATATGTTCTTTTAAAACCGAATATTGGAAAAAAAATTATAATTTACATCGTTAGTTCGTCTATCTCTCCAAGTGATATTGAAAGGGCTAAACATATAAACGAAGTAACTGACTATATAATAAAGCCGGTAACAAAGGAGCATTTGATAGAAATGCTCAAAAATTTGTAACAGTATTTGGTGATATTACCCAGTTTGAAGATGTGATCCTAAAATATCAAATAGGCAGAAAAAATTATATAGAACAAATGGAGCATCATACCACTATTATTTACGAAGTAAAAGTAAAGAAGAATTAGTAATGGCCGATCCGAATACCGCCACCCCAAAAAAAGTTGAGTTAAGCCCTTTTAATTTTGTAGATATTACCAAAGGGAAATTTAAAGTTTTAGGCCGGTTAATAATTAGGCGATGGAACGCGGATAACGCTGATTGTACAGATTTTCACAGATGAAATGAATAGAGATTAGTGTATTTTTTCTATCTTTAATTATGTCAAAAGGAAAAGCGCAAAAATTTTCTGAAGAAATATTTAGGTTCTTAGATTTAAGAGATTATAAAACTGCTTCAATAAAAATAAAAGAAAAATTAGAATTATTTAACGCTTCACCAAGAAAGGACTTCAAAATGTTAGGTTCTATTGTTGGTTCATTTATTGATTTAGGAGGTGAAAGTTTAACGAAGATGTATGTAAAAAAAGGTTTAGGTTTACTTTATTTTCATAGAGAGAAGCTTACAAAAGCAATTACAGATGCACACGTCAATTATATAGAAGGCAATGGGTATTCTGCTTTGTATTCAATTAAAATTGCTAATTCACCTTACAGATTACCCAAGCCTCAGGATGTTAAGGAAACTTATTTTCAAGCCAAATGTGCTTACCTAAGAGCGTTCAAGACACTTGATTTATCAAATTTAGATGAATTCTCACTTATGGTTTTAACTAACTTAGCAAACAATCTTAATATGACTGGTCGCTTTGTTGAATCGTTACAATATTACGATATGGTTTTAAAGAAAAAAGAGCACTTTGTCAATGCCCTTCACGGTAAAGGTGAAGCACTCATTTTTATGATACGGTACACGAAATTTCAAAAGACCCCTTCATTATATTCATCTATTTATAGTCTATTTTCTGAATGTAAACAAAAGGAGATATTTCCACCCTACATTCAGGAATCATTAGAATTCAATCTTGAAGCTTCACGAAACCAGCTAGTAAAATTGAATTACTCTGAAGCAGATATGAAACGGGAGTATGAAATTAGTACTGGTGAATATGAAAAGCACTCAAATAAAATTAAGTTTTTTATTGATAATTTTCTCACCTTATCAGAACACTCTTTGTATTGTAGGTGCAATGTTTCTAAAGATGATGATTTAACTATTGGTTTTCATAATCAGTTAACTACAGACATAAAATTGCTTAAGCTAGAATCTTATTTAAATAGAATGAAGTCAGAATTTTCTTTAGCAAGAAATTTATTTTATGATTATAATATTTTGTCTGATTCTGAAAATATAACCTATATGGATTTTAAGAATGATATTATCAATGGAGTTAACCTTGAAAAACTTCGTACTAGTTTTAGATTGTGCTTCGGAATTTTAGATAAAATCGCCCACGGTATTTGCGCGCTGCTTGAAATACCGAAAATCAGTGACGGGGAGTTTATTTATTTTCATTCGTTTTGGTTTAAAAATAATGAAAATCGTCAAAATATTTTAAACTCAAAAAATAATGCACACCTTACCGCACTTTATTGTATTGCTTCTGACCTCTTTTATGAAAAAGGTGAATTAGCGTTTTACAAAGAATGGAGGAATGAATTAGAGCACGGTTCACTGTTAATAAGGAATTCCAATAACGATCCTTATAATATTCTAGATGAAAAATTGTTTCCAATTTCAATTAACCCAAAAGATTTTGAAGATAAAACAAAACAAGTATTACAATTAACTAGAGCCGCTATATTTAGCTATGCATATTGTGTTCGTGAAGAATTATTTACAAGAGAGACGTTTAATAAATAATGCTCAAGTTTTGATCTAAAATAAACTTCTTTGAGGTTATTAGTTGTCATAAACGCAAATCTTTTCAATTCGCACCATCCTTGTCTCTTGCGTTAGCGATTGTAATGGAAATCCTTTTTGTGAGGATACGAACAAAAAGATTGAAATGGAAAGCGCGGCCGAAGGCAACGCCCAAATAAAACAAGAAGTTAGATCTTTTTTAATCAGCGCAAATCAGCCCAATCCGCGTCATCTGTGTTCGATCCAGTGATTGGGATTACATCATCAGTAAGCAGCAACAACTCAAACAATTCCTTCTGTTCGATCTCTCTTACTTCTCCCGGTTGCATATCTCCCAATTCAAGGTTCTCAATTTTTGTGCGTATCAAACGTTTGCAATCATGCCGCACGGCCGAACACATTTTTCTTATCTGCCTGTTCTTACCTTCTGTTAAAACAAATTCCAACCATGATTGTGGTAAGCCCTCTCTAAAAGATTTCAATCTTTCCGGTAAATTTTTAGGTTTATCAATTAAGTTTACTTCGCAAGGCAATGTTCTGTATAATCCTTTGCGCTTTACAAGTATATCCAGGCCGGTGCGTAATTTATTTAAAGATTCTTCATTTATTACTTTTTCAACCTGTACAATATAATTGCGCCTGTGTTTTTTATCAGGATGTAATAAGCGTTTGGTTAATGTTTTATCTGTAGTTAAAATTAATAAACCTTCACTGTGATCATCCAAACGGCCCACAGCATTGGTACCTTCCGGAAAATCAAAATCCAGTTCACCTAATTTACGCTGCTCGTAAGGACTCACAAACTGCGAGATCATTTTGTAGGGTTTATATATTATAAAATATCTGTCCAATAAAAATCGTTTTAACTTGCAAAATTATCATTAAATCACAAATAATTTCTTATCTTTAGTTTATCTTAATTCATTATGAAAAAAATCTCCATCATTGTGTTGTTTATAACAACCGTATTTACTTCATTTTCTCAAAATGATACTATTCATTGGTCGGCAGCTAAGTCATTAGCATGGACCGAATTTAAAGGCGATGTGCCCGATACTGCTACTGTAGATGGATATGCGGATGTAAAAATATTGGCAACCTGTAAAAATACAGCCAAATACACTCCTTCAAATACCTATGTTGTTACTGTTTTTGATTGGCGCAATTCATGGGTTAAACCTAAAATGGATTCAGAGATGTTTTTAAAATATTTACAGGTAACCTTTGATATTGGCGAACTTTACAGCAGAAAATTAAGAAAATCAATTGCGGAAACTAAGCTTGATCCTTATCCCGTTACATTTGACGAAAAATGTAAAGCTGCACGCATTGGCCAGGCAGACAGGATTAAACAGTTTAAAAAAGAATCAAAATCAGGCACATTTGAAGCTGCAATTACACGTTGGTACGATAATGTAAAAGCAGAGTTAACAGAATTGGATGCATTTAAGCAAGCTCCTGTAAAAGCAGGTAAATAATGGATCAATCCCTTATTTTAAAAAATATTTCAAAACACATTGCGCTTACAAAAACCGAGCAGGAATATTTTCTTTCTATACTTGGATCTAAAATAATAAAAGCAAAGCATTTTTTATTAAAAGCCGGTGAGATCTGTAAAGAGTCTGCCTTTGTTACATCCGGTTGTTTAAGAG
>JBDSFC010000036.1:0-6117 GCA_039919745.1 Bacteroidia bacterium
CAAACAAAGCGCCTGCCATAGTTGAGTTTACATCTCCGGGCACCAATAATAGATCAGGTTTACCTATCTTTTCTATTAGGTCTTCCAGCTTTACCATTATTTCCGCAATCTGTTTATTTGCAGACGCGGGCGCAATATTTAAATAGTGATCGGGAATTAAATTAAATTGTTTAAAGAATACATCCGCCATTTTTTCATCGTAATGTTGCCCTGTATGTATAATGGAAATTTGAATTCCCGGATACATTTCTTTTGCACATTTTTTAAATTGCGTTACTTTAATAAAATTAGGACGTGTGCCTATTAAAATATAAATTTTCATACTTATAAATTTTTTTCTTTATTTATTTCCTGGTCAATAATATCCGTTGGCAGATACGCTTTCTTTAATTTTAATTTAAGCGTGATCAAATTATCAAACAAATTACATTTTAAAGTATTTATATCTTTTTTCCATAAATATCCTTTTTGTAATGATGCGCCAAAACGTTCTTTAAATTGTTGAATACCCTGTAATTTAGTCCCAGAGACGTCACTCAACCGTGCGCCCACAAAATCATATCTTTTGACATTTTGTTTCTTCAGAAATTTTATTGTATTCCAGTGCAAATAATTTATTGCGCCATTAACTTCCACCTTATCCGCAGAAGCCCCGTATAAATAAAATGCCGCGAATTTAGTATATGGCACAAATAATCCACCCTGGGGAATATCATTGTGATAAGCAACCCCACAAATAATGTTGTCCGGCATTGCTGAATAAAAATCCTGAAAATAATTTAATGCTTGGCAATACATAGCTGAACGTTGCATTGTGCTTTTATAAAGCAAATAAAAATCTTCAATAACCTCTTTACCATATTTTATAACAACATTGTTTTTTTCAGCATTAACAATTACATTTCTATGCTTTGTATGTACGTTTTTTAATAACTGTTCTTCTGTTTCACGTGCAAGGTTAATAAAATAGGTTCCAAATTTACTAAATACCGAAGATTGAGGCGCTGAATCAAATATGGCAAAGTTTTCAGGTTGTGTTATTCTATCTCCAAGCTTTTCTTCTTTTATGAATAAAAGACATTCTTCAAGGAAAAAAATTTCCATCTCAGGACTTAATCTTTCTGCGTTTTTATTTAAAGGTGGGTAAACAGGTTTAATTAAATTTAAAAATTTATTCTTCCACATACTGCAACACATAGTATTCCCAATTTCGTCTGAGATAAATACAATCGTTTTATTCTCTGTTTTTTTAATAAATTCGCTATACGCTGAAAAATAGAAATAAGGAAAATTTTCATTTGTGCTTTTATATTCTTTTAAACTTTTCACCTTAATAAGAGGCTAAAACAGTGGCTACGCGTTCAATTTCTTTTTCAGGAATACTGGTCTCTGTAGATATTTCAAATAAAAGCCGGGCATTCTTCTTAAAATTATTCAAAGGTTCGGAACTCAATTTTTCAGGATCGATTTTTTTAACTAACGAAAAAAATGGGATCTCATTTTTACTAAGATAATCCGAAAATTTATCAGGATTGTTATTCACATAAACAACTGCCTTAAAATATTGGCCTTTGCCATCATCGTATGCCAAGCTAATATTCTTATTATCCCTAATTTTATCTTTTATTATAGAATACCTTTTTTTTCTTAAAACAGAGACCTCGTTCAAAGAAGCTAAAATACCAGAAGCGGCTTGCTTTTGAAACTGGGTCATGTTATGAATACCTGTAGATGAATTTGATATAACATTGATAAAAGAATTACCAATTAACTCTACTCTGGAAAACCTGTAACCAAAAAGTCTTGATTTGAAAAAAAATTTTGCTTTAACATTCTCAAAACTAAATACGGAAGAGTTTTTTATAACTTTAAGGCCGGCGATCCCGGTTTTGCTCTTTATCCAACCGCCACCGGCTGCGGATGTAGATTTACCCGGACCAAATGAATAAATAATACCGTTGCTTTCAGTCAGCTTCTCTTCATCAATCCCGTAACTTTGTGCAGCATCATGTATTAAACAAATATAATTTTTTTTACAAAAATTTGCGATCTGTTCTGTATCCGGGTGAATAAAACCATGCAGATGGACAAGAATAATGGCTTTTATATTTTCTTCCAATATTTTCGAAAAATTATATTCCGTCCAAAATGTTCTATCATCCTTTAGATCAAATAACACAGGCACCAAAAATTCGCTTTCCACACTGCTCATTACATCGGAACATACATATGCTGGTATTGCAATTTTACTTTTTACCGGAAGATCAAGGCTTTTTAATAGAGTTTTAAGAGCGCTTTTGCCTGAATTAAGGCAATTTATTAACTGAGGCGAAATAGTTTTTGGAAGATCTACTTGTTTAAAAGGAGATGGAAAATAATAAGACACTTTAATTGATCCTTTGCACAATTAATAAATAAGAATTTTTATACGTACGGCCTAACCCAGCACTTGAACTTTTATAAGGGTTTTTATCATAGGCTCCAACTTTTTTACCATCAAAAGCCTGCTCATGTTTTATTATCTTAAAATACGGTTTAATAATACTTTCAATCTTTTTTGGCGAATACTGGATATATGTAATATCATTATATACAGTATCAAACCAACTAATTGCATGCGGGTAATTAAGGTAAAATATCCCGTTTGGCTCTAAACTATCATACACTTTTTTAAAGAAGGTTTTAATACTATGAGGCGGGATATATATTAAAACTCCCATACAATAAATAAAATTAAATTTTTTATCAAGCAATAATTCAATAAAATCGCCATGAAAAAATTGAGCCTTAGGAATTATTTTTTTCGCATCATTGATCATTACCTGGCTAATATCAATGGCAAATAATTGATAAGGAGTGTCTTTAAAAAGCTCCAGATACATACCAGGGCCACAACCAAGATCAAGGACCTTATTACCCTCTACACAAAATTCTGAAACTGTTTTTGTTAGGTCTGCTTTTGATTTTTTAAGAACTTCATTGATCTCAGGCTTGTTTGAATATCCAGCATTTTCCTGTGTAGATTTAGTTTCCGCCAATTCAAAAGATAAATATGGGTTTTTTTTGTAGAACACTTTATTTTCCAAACCCATGAAACGCATAAAATTATTCACAATAAAATTATTTAGAAAAATTTGAAATATGATTCTTTTTAATAACATCTTAATTATTGTTTAACTTATGCATTAATTTGCGATCAATTGATAGTATTCTTTGGCTAAATTTTCAATTTCAAAGGTCGTATAGTTTGGAATTTCGTCTTGTAAATATTTGTACGAAGCCATTTGTTTTAATAAACTTTCATTAGAAGTGACAGACGAATCTGAATAAAAAAACCCTTTACTACTTTTGTACTTACTGCTTAAAGAATTTTCTTTGGAAATATACGCGATAGGCTTTAAATAAAGCATTGCGTCAAATATTTTAGACCCGTAAGCATAATAAAATTCGGGATCATTTATTATCAAGTGAAAATCTGAATAAAATAAAAAAGGTCTTAATTTATTTGCTGGAAGTTGTTTAATATATACAATATTGTTTTTACCTCGTATTTCTTTTTGTAGTTTTTCAGTAATTGTACCAATAAGAAAGAATACAAAATTTTCCGGAATCTCTGAAGCTGTAATAAGTTTAAGGAACTCATCATCTCTTCCAAAATCAAGCGTGCCAAAATGACAAATGTTAATCTTTTTTTTATCAAACTGTACTGGGTAAGATAGGTCGGATATTATATAATCTCTTTTATCATAGCCATTTGTAATTAAATGAGTTGCTACTTTTTGATCCTTTATTTTGCTTTTAAATTTCTCAATCAATTCAGGAGTAACTGAAACGACAATATCACAATTGTTAAGGGCAAAACTTTCCATCTCAACTTGCTTTTTATAGCTAGGGTGAGAAGCGTCTATGCTTTTATTCCATGCGAAAAAACCATCAATCCATGCGTCTCTAAAATCATTAATCACTTTTTTTTGAGGAAATCTTATTTTATACTTTGCAGCAAAATAACAAGTAGAAAAAGCCGGACATGAAGCAATAATAACAGTGGGCGTTATTTTACTTTCTTTTTCCTTTAAAAACTTAAAAGCTTTTTTAGAGAACCCATATCCTTCATCGGTATATTTTAAAAGCTTATACTGAATAAAATAGGTTAATCTGTTGAATAAAGGAAATTTCTTTTGGATAATACTGAAGAAATCATTAATATATATAATATCCACTTTTTCCTTATCAAATTCAACGTTCCATGGATTGTCAAAAGCAGAATAATAACTCTGCGTTAATACAGAAATTTTTAAGTTTTCATTTTTTTGTAGATAGTGTATAAATTTTGACCAACGCCTTGCACCAACTTTATCATATGGCGTAAACCGTTGTACTATCAAAACTAAATTAATCAAGCGTTAAGACATTTTTTTATAATCCGTTTCTATCTTGTATTTTTTAAGAACAAATTTTAAATACTTTTCGAAACAAAAGATATTATGCTTGTTAAGCATTTTTGGATGGGTAATGAAATGGATATATGAATTATTTTCAGTAAAATTCTTATACAGTTTAAGCTTTGGTATCGTTAGCAACTCAATTGAAGTCATTTCGAGATTATTACTGTTATTTTTAATAAACGAATCACTAATAATACTTTTTTCCCCTGACTTTATTACTGCTTGACCGTCTCCAAAGTTATTATAGTTTAATTTATATAAAACTTTTAGAAAGAGTTTATTTTTCATTTTCTCTTTATTCGATAAAACAATATTCGAGATTGAAAATTCGGTGAATGGTCCGGTTTTATTGGCAACTTCAATATCATCATCAAATTTGTAAATTTTTTCTTTTGGAAAGTTTAAGAAATTATAATAAAATTTTTCATTTAATAATTTAAAATTTGATAAAACAGAAAAGTCGTATTTTATATTATACTTTTCAAAAAACGGCTTAAAGTCCTGGAAAGGTTGGATACACCAGCCGCCAGCCCTGTAAGAATCTATGTCGTAAAAAATGCCTGCGCTTTTTTGTATTTCTTTTATAAAGTTAATAGAGGTTCTAAATAACAAATCCTGTTCTTCTAAATTAATATTATGGAAACGATATTTATCAAGGTCTTTTAAAAGCCATTGCTTAGAAGCTCTGTTATAGGTTGCTTCAAGCCAATGAGGATGAATATGCGGGAAAATAAAATGTCCATTTTTTAAAATTTGTACCAATTGAGAAAAGATCAATCCATAATCTTCTTTAGCGCTTTCCTCATGGGAGCTGATGCCAGCTAATCGCATAATATAAACAGTATCAACAAAAAAAATACTTTTTTTAATATTATACTTATTTAAAAGATCAAGTATGTTATTTGTTGGTTCTATAATACAATTTTTTGCCGTACCCGATTTAGTTCCAAGAAACAACTCATAATCAAATGTGATCAGTAAATTTTTTATTTTACTACTTTTATCAAAAACCGTAATTTGATTTAAATTATTCTCAATTGTTTTAACGATATTGCTTAACGAATATTCATTAATATCATAATTATTGTTGTATTTAAAATCTGATCTCCCTTCAATAATCGACTTGAATTTTTCTTCTACATTTAATAGGTCAGAGTGAATTCCTAAATTATTCTCCACTAAAAATTTTGGACCTAATCCATCATCACAAAAAATAAACATGGGTGTTTTTGTGTAAATAATTTCATAGAATTTTGTAGAAATATTATTACGGTTGTATTTAGGATTTAATAAAAAAACAAAATCGTAATTATTGAATTTACTAAATAACTCTTGCGCTGGTATTTGTTGATAAAAATGAACGTTTGTTGCGCCAAAACTTTCAAATGCCTTTGAATAATGCAACTTATCTGTAAAAACATCGAGCGTTGTTTGGCTTTTGTATTTGGCAAAAAGTTCAATAGTTTTTTTTATAAATGGTTCAATATCCTGATATATATTGCCATACATAACAAAGCGAATGTGTTTACTTTGCTGCTTTGGCTCAAAAACAAGCTTTAATTCATCGGGGTCAAAAAAATGTGGTATCCTGATAATTTTATTTTCATGATCAGGATATTTTGAGATCAAATAATCCCGCATATCATCGCTTGGCACAGAAATAATATCAGAG
>JBDSFC010000094.1:0-2631 GCA_039919745.1 Bacteroidia bacterium
ATAAAACCGTACCGCCACCTACTTGTGTCGTACTGCTAGGGGCCATTTCTATATAATGTGCGCTCATACCATTAAATGTTGGTGATTGCGCTGCATTTGTGCTGGGAATAGTACTTGGTAAACCCAAATTATTTAATCTGGCTTGCGTACTATCAAATTGAAATTTAAAAATTAATTGCGGCCCTGTTGCTGTACTAACCCAGGCTGTATCCGGAAGATCACAGGTTGGACAACTAACTGTTGGTGTTGCCGTAGGCTCTGGCTCAGGTTCGGCAGTTTCTTTCTTTTTACATGAAATAAACACTATTAAAAACAAACCAACAATAAATAGATTCTTCATTTTAATTATTTTTGTTTAAAGATAAAAAATTATGCGTTTAGTTTTACAAAGAGTAGAAAAAGCTTCCGTTTTTATAGATAAAGCCCTGTTTTCTTCTATTGACAAGGGTTTTGTGATCCTTGTAGGTATAGAAAATGAGGATACAGATGAAGATATTCAATGGCTTTGCGCAAAAACAGTGGGTATGCGAATCTTTGCCGATCAGGAAGGAAAAATGAACCTGGATATTAAACAAATTAATGGAGAAATATTAATCGTGAGCCAGTTTACACTTCACGCCTCAGCAAAAAAAGGAAACAGGCCTTCATTTATAAAAGCTGCAAGGCCTGAAGTAGCCATTCCTTTATACGAAAAATTTATTGCTGAAACAGAAAAACTGCTTGAAAAGTCTTGCAAAACAGGGGTTTTTGGGGCGGACATGCAAGTAGAATTAATTAACGACGGGCCTGTTACAATTATTTTAGATAGTAAAAGCAAAGAATAATTTTTATCTTTAAAATCTAATTCAATATATAGTGCAACCAAAAATTCTATTAGAAAAAAATCAGTTCGACGTTAAAATAAAACGTTTGTGTCACCAGTTGATCGAAGCACACAATGATTTTAAAGACACTGTAATAATTGGTTTACAGCCACGTGGTATCTTTCTCGCCAAACGTATTCAAAAAGAACTTCAAAGTATTTTAAAAAATAAAAATATTCATTGCGGTGCTTTGGATATTACTTTTCACCGTGATGATTTCAGAAAAAAAGAATTGATCCCAAATCCTACAAGTATTGATTTTACGATCGAAGATAAAAATGTGGTTTTAGTGGATGATGTTTTATTTACTGGAAGAACCATTCGCGCCGGCCTGGACGCTATGCTTGACTTTGGCAGACCAAAAGATGTTGAATTATTGGTTTTGGTTGACAGAAGATTATCGCGCCATGTTCCTATCCAGGCAAAATATATTGGTATAACCATTGATTCGATAGAATCACAGAATGTAAAAGTAGAATGGTGTGAAACAGACGGAAAAGACCGCATCACGCTTTTAAATAAATAACATGAGACCAACCAAAGAAGAATGCCCGGAATATTATACTTATTACATTGGACTTACAACACAAAATGATATTCTAAGTGCTTTAACTGAATTTAAAAGATCTGATCTTGAATTTATGAAAGCAATTCCTGCGGGAATAGAGAATTTTGCTTACGCGGATGGAAAATGGACAGTTAAAGAAGTTCTGATCCATACAATTGATACAGAAAGGATCTTTAGTGCAAGGTCATTAAGTTTTGCCCGGGGCGATAAACAGGTGCCACATTCTTACGACGAAAATCTTTATGGCGCCAATTCCCATGCAGGTTCGCGTACTTTAAAAGATATTATTGAAGAATATGAAGCTGTAAGAAACGCATCCATTTGTCTTTACAGATCATTTTCGGATACGATCTTACAAAAAACGGGCCAATCGCCTTCAGGTCCAACAACGGTAAATGCCGTAGGATTCACTATTTGCGGGCATACAAAGCACCATTTAAATATTATACAGGAACGTTATTTACAAGCCCCGAAAAAATAATTTCTCAATTAAAAATTAAAAGCTATCTTTAGCTTTTGAAAATCTGTTTTCAAAAATAAATGAGCCACTTAAGCGTCAACCATCTCCTCGGAATAAAGAATCTCACAAAAAACGACATTGACCTTATTTTAACTACCGCTCAAAATTTCAAAGAAGTTATTAATCGTCCTATCAAAAAAGTACCTTCTTTAAGAGATATCACCATTGCCAATTTATTTTTCGAGAACTCTACCCGCACCCGCTTATCCTTTGAGCTTGCTCAAAAAAGATTAAGCGCTGATACAATTAACTTTTCAGCATCAAACTCCTCTGTAAAAAAAGGAGAAACCTTAATAGACACAGTAAACAATATTCTTGCCATGAAAGTGGATATGATCGTTATGCGTCACGCCAGTGCAGGCGCAGCGACTTTCTTATCCAAAAAAGTGGATGCGAAAATTATTAACGCCGGTGATGGTGCCCACGAGCATCCAACACAGGCTTTATTAGATGCTTTTTCTATCCAGGAAAAACTGGGTGATCTTAAAGGTAAAAAAATTGTTATCGTTGGCGACATCTTACATTCACGTGTTGCACTTTCAAATATCTTCTGCCTTCAAAAATTAGGAGCCATTGTAAAAGTGTGCGGACCTCTAACATTGATACCAAAACACATTACATCTTTAGGCGTTGAAGTAGAACCCGATCTAAGAAAAGCCCTTGAATGGTGCGATGTAGCC
>JBDSFC010000207.1:0-8758 GCA_039919745.1 Bacteroidia bacterium
GGGCTAACCGCTATCGCACTTTATCCACGCACAAAAAAAACAGAATAAAAAAAATAAGAACGCAGCCCTTGCCACACCCCCCAACGGCAAGTGCTAACAGCTATCGCACTAAAAACCTACGCACAAAAAACACGGAATAAAAAAAATAAAATAGTAGTGAGTAAGCCCGCAGCTTGCAAGCCACAAGGATTGTGGCTTTAAACAAAAATTTTGTTTTGCCATGCTTTGCATGGCGCAAGCTGCGGGCTTACTGCGGAATGATTTTATTTTTATTTTTTTAATAATGTTCTAAAAAAAAGAACAAAGCCCTTGCCGCACCCCCAACGGCAAGGGCTAACCGCTATCGCACTTTGTCCACGCACAAAACAATAAAAAACCTGTTTAAACACGCTTAAATAAAAAACCTATTGCGCTAACCACAACAAGCCACCGCAAGGCGCAGCACCCACACAGGCAAAACGGGCAGCCACAGCAGGTGGCGCAGGCAGCGCAGCAAACGCAGCAGGCAGCACCAACAGCACAGGCACACCCAAGCCCAACGCTAACGCCACGCTACCCCAAGTGCCAGAGCCAAAGCCTGCAAAACTGCTACTAGGGCGCAAACGGGCAGGCGCAGCACCAAGCGGAAACGCCACAAGCAAACCGCCACCCGCAGCCAGCCAATGCACCATGCGGGCAGACCGAGCCGCAAACGCAGCAGGGCGCAAAGGCGGCTGCACACGGAACACACAGGCAGACGGAAAAGCAGAACGCACGAGGCTATCAGTGCCACTAGCGCAGCCAACCGCTACCGCACCCGAAAAATGAGCCACGGAGGGCAAAAAGGCAAGGCACGAAGACACCGCCAAAGAACCAGCCACGCGCGAACCCGAAAAAGCCACGCAGGGAAAAGAACCAACAAAAGAAGCTAAAGACACCATAACACATTTAAAAAAATTAATGCTAAAAAAATGCGCATGAAAGCACCGCCATAAGGCAAGGGCGGACTTGGAAAGGCCGCTTTGTATCACCCTTGCCGGGCGGTGCAAATGCGCAATTTTGCATTTATTTTTTTTGAATGTGTATGAGTGGAATTGCTTTTGTTGGCTTTTACCCTGCGGCTTTTTGGGTGCGTACAAAAAAGTTCTTTGGCTCTTTTAGTGCCTTGCCTTTTTGACTGGGCAAACCAAAAAAATCATCAAAAAAAAGAAAAACCCAAAAGAAAAAACCGAAAGAAAAAATAAAAAAAGACCACCGAAAAAACAAATCCACTATCCCCTAAAACGCAGGTGCAGAAGGGGTTTTAAGATTTTGTACTGTTTATAATTTTAATTTTTTGTAGCCTGTTTTCTATCGTGTTTTGTAGGTTACTAATCTTAAAAAACTATTTATTATGAAGCAACTATTTATTACCAATCCACATTTTATAACATTTAAACACGATGTATTTACCGTTGATGTTTTAGGCGGTGTGGATATAACACAAGTAGAACGTATGATTTGTACGCTTCGCATCGCTTATCAAAATTTTCCACCTTACCGCACCACACTTGATTTATACAACGATGCGCAAAGCGATAAATTAGTGCGCACGTTGTGCGACAAATGGGAACTAAAACTAATGGAGGTGTCCACCGCCATTATGCAGCTAACGCAAGCCTTAGAAGATTATCGTTTACAGGAACTACGTTTTATAGGCAAACAAAAAATACAAACCTTTGAGATAGACGAAGCAGATAAAAAAGAAGCCATACAATTTTTAAAAAACAAAAACCTTTTATCTGAACTTATTAAAAACCTTAATACGACTGGCATTTTGGGCGAAGACGAGAACGCAGTTATTTTATTCCTTGCACTTTCTTCTTACAAATTTAATAATCCTTTTTCTGTATTGTGTTTAGCAAAATCGGGTATTGGCAAAAGTTACATTTTACAAAAACTCTCGCAATGCCTGCCAAACAACGCTTACAGCTTCCACACAAAAATAAGTGCAAATGCGCTTTATTATTTTGATAGTAACATGATACAAGACAAAGCACTTTTAATAGAAGATTTAGAGTGGACACAACAAATGTTGTCGCCACTTTCTACATTACAAAGTCAGGGAAGATTAGTAAATACAAGGGCTACAAAAGACAAAGACGGAATGTTACACAGCACTACGTTTGAAGTAGTCGCCAATCTTTGTTTAATCGCTTGCGCTTACTCTGATAAAAATTTTGAAGAAATTAGTTTGCCTTTTTTATGTGTACACCTTAACCACAGCCATACACAAGATAGTTTAATAATGGACTATCAAAAAAAATGCAAAGCCGGATTAATAAAAACCGAAGACCTGCTAAAAACCCAACACCTTTTAAAATGTGTTGTTGCAAGCCTTCAAAACACCAGTATTATTAACCCTTATGCCACTTTAATTAATTTACCCAATCAGGTAACACACCCTCGTAAATCGTTGTTATTGCTTTTAAATTTTATTGAAGTGATTACGTATTTTTTTCAGTACCAACGCCAAACGTTAGTAAATGAAGATACAGGAGAGATTTTTATTAAAACACATCCGCAGGATATTGAACTTGCTTTTAAACTTTTAAAAAATAATTTGTTCCGCCGTGCCGATGAACTTAGTACGCCTGCACGGGGCTTTTATACTTGGTTAGCGGCTTTTTTAAACGAAGCGAAAACAAACCAATTTACAACGTTAGATATTAGAAAAGCAAAACTCATACACCCCCGCACTTTAGCCCGCTACCTGCAAGAGTTAGTGTTATTCTCTTACATACAAATATCGGGAGGTAATAAATACAGGGGCGGTTTTTTTTATAAAATAACCAACATAGATAAACAAAACCATGTGAAAGATAGTATTGAAGCGGATTTACAAGCCACTCTAAAAAAAGTATGGGAAGCATACAACAACGAAAATATATCTGCTAAAACCACTAAAAACCCTGCAAGTATTGATAAAACCAATATTACAGAGCATACAGAAAATAATACAAAAAATAAAAATACCGAAAACGCCACCAGTGAGCCAGTAAGCCAAAACCCTGTGTCTAACACCAAAAGCCACGCAGGGCGTGGCGTTAAGAGTAAGACGACACAACAACCTAAAAACGTAAACTAATGCACTACGCTACGTTAAAAACACAATATGCACAATGGTTGCAAACGCTTGGCTTCTCTGCACATAGCGTTTACGGCTATCCCAATATGTTACACTATTTTTTTAATTACCTTTTTGATAATGGCATTTTTAGTATTGCGCACTTAAACAGTACACACGTAACTAATTATTTTAATTACTTGCAAAACCGCCCCAACAAAAGGCGCAACGGCGCATTAAGCACAGCGCATTTAAACAAGTCGTTTGATGCCATAGATAAATTTTTAGAGTTTTTACAACATCACGGAAGCCTTAACAGCCCTCAGCCTACGCAGTACCGAATCATAGATACAGACAGCGCACAACGCATTAAAGTATTAACTAAACAAGATATTACAATTTTATACAAGGGTGTAGAAAATATGTTTACACACATGAGCCTAAATAGCATAATGCCACGCAGGGCATTAGCCACGCTATTATTAGACCTTTGTTACGGTTGCGGTTTACGCAAAAGCGAAGCCTATTATTTACAGGTAACCGATGTTGATTTAGATAAATGTATGTTGTTTGTAAGGCAAGCCAAAGGCTATAAAGACCGCCACGTACCAATGAGCGCAGCTATTACCCAGCGCATTAAACTATTTATATATCAGTACCGAAAAACATTTAAAGCCAACCATAACAGGCTATGGCCTTACAGCTTGGTAGCCATGCCCGATTACTTTAACTTACTGCGCCGTGATAGTGGATTACAAGCACCTGCAACATTGCACACGCTACGTCACAGCATAGCCACGCACTTATTACAAAACGGCATGAGTGTTGAACAAATCGCCAAATTTTTAGGGCATAGCACCTTAGATAGTACACAGGTTTACACCCATTTATTACAACACAATGACAACTAACGAAAAACAAAAATTTACCGCTTACCTGCAAGCCCATCACATACACGGTAAAACCATTAGCGACTACCTAAGCCGTGTAAACCAATACACACAATGGTTACAGAGCCACACGCACAAAGAAGCAGAGCAAGCCGAAAAAAAAGACATCTTAAATTATTTGCATTACCTGCAAACACACTCACAGCCAGACATGGGAACACGCCAACATACCTTAGGCATGATTAACCGCTACTATGCTTATTTACTGCAAAATAAACGGGTAATAAAAAACCCTGCTCAGTTAATTAATTTGCGTGGCACACGCAAACAACGCTTACTAAAACTATTTACGGTAGAAGAAATGCAGCAGCTTGCCGATGCACATTATTATTTATGCGTAAAGTACGACGTAAACCAACCTAATCTAAATCTACGCAATCACATTGCTTTGTTACTCTACATACATCAAGGCATAAAACCGCAGGAATTAAATTTACTCAATACCGAAGCTTTAGACTTACGCAAAGCAGTCATAAAAATACCTGCCACCCGTAAAACCAATGCCCGTACATTGCCGCTACACGCCACGCAAATAGGGCTATTTTATGAGTATATAAATAATGTGTTACCTGCTTTACGCAATCCAAAACATTTATTGGTAAATGCAGTACCGAAAGATTTTAGTAAAGACTTAAAAAAAATAAACCTAAAATTTATCAGCTTTAAACAACTGCGTGCTTCTATAATTACACATTGGGTGCAAACACAGGGCTTACGCCGTGCGCAATACAACGCAGGTCACCGCTACATTAGCAGCACACAAAACTATTTAGCCAACGATATGGAGAGCCTAAAAAACGACATTAATAAATACCACCCTATACAAGCGTTATAAAAATCAAATAAATATTAACTTTAAAACATCAAAACAATGAATGTGAAACTAAACGAACAGGACAAAATTAAGCTCCTTAACTCAGCCGATATTTACTCGATCATGCAGAAAGTGCTGCTAAGAGAAAACAAGATCGAGCGCAATAAGGAACGCTTTTGGATTATTGGCCTTGCCACAAACAACAAGATACTTTACATAGAGCTGATTACCGTAGGGACAATAAACAGAACCATTGTAGAGCCTATGGAAGTGTTTAGCATTGCGCTGCAAAAGCGAAGCGTAAAAATAGTAATGGTACACAACCACCCAAGCGGAGAAATGCGTCCCAGTGATGCAGATAAAGACATTACAGACCATTTAATACAGGTTGGCAACTTCCTCAACGTTCCGGTTATTGAACACCTTATTATTAGCGAAACCAGCTATTATAGCTTCTACGATAGCGGTTTACTGGAACAACTGGCAGAAAGCAAAAAATACGGATTACCGTACAAAGAAGAACAGCGTATTAAAAAAGAAACGTTGGAAATCGGTAAACAGCAGAAGACAAAAGAATTTGCACAGCAGCTCAAAAACAAAGGCTTTACTATTGAACAGATCGTAGAACTAACAGGCATTACCGAGCAACAAGCAAAAAGGCTCAAAGCAAAAGAGAAGTAACACGACTTTTATTTTATCAAAAAAAAGGGGCTGGCTTAAAAAAAGCAGCCCTTTTTTTGTTCACATATCTTAAAAAACGTAACTTGCATAAGCCTTGCAAACCACATTACATAAACGCAGTACACTTGCACTAAGTGTAAACAAAGTAAACCACTTTACAAAAGAACTGACCTCAAAAAAGAGCGAAAAAAATGTGTGTATGTATCAGGTTTTTGGTGATTCATCCCTGCGCACCTTTGTATACAAACGTTACCGATATGTAGGCAAAGAGAGAGACGCTGAGAGTGGATTGTACTATTATGGCGCAAGATACTATGCTGCGTGGACGTGTCGGTTTATTAGTGTTGACCCACTGGCTGGCAAATATGTCAGGCAAAGTTCGTATGTACATGCTGATAATAATCCAATCAATAAAATTGACCATAATGGAATGGGCACAGGTGATGGTAATAAAGGAAAGAGTTCTGTTAACATCAATGGAGGAGGCAGTGCTGAAAGGAGAGACAATACACAGGTAAACGTTGGTCCAAATTCCGAAATGAAGAAAACATTAGAAGCTATTTCGAATGGTTCAATTAAAATACATGATGAAATTAAAAAGTATAATCAGGCAATTAAGCAGTCGGCTCAAATGCATGCTAACGAAACGATTTCAGAAACTCCTCTAGAAAATCCGGATGCACAAGCAGGAAGAGATGCGCGTAAAGCTTATGACGCAGAAACGAATGGATTTGTTAAGTTTAGTATTTTGTTTAATACATTTGCAGCTCCGGTATTACAAGCTGTTGGTTCAGGATATCAAATTTATAAAGGTGGTGCTGCACCTGCACCCGCGCAAATGGGAGTTAAAACTGAACCTAGTGCCGGAAATAAAAACGTAACGCCATTTATAACACCAAAAAATCCTAATGCTGTTGCATTAGATGGCCAGAAAAGTATTACCTTAGATAATGGAAGTTTAGGCACAGCACGTACAGCAGTAAAAGTTTGGCTTTCTAATGTCGGAAATTTAGAAAGAGAACAATTAGTTAAAGATTTAGAAGCTGCAGGTTTTACAAGAGTTGGATTAGATAACCCTACTGGTATGCATTTTGAACGAGGAGATATTAAAGTAAGATTAGATCAAGCTGATTCAAAAACGCTTTTTAATCATATGCATATTAATTATGGGGGTAATAAAGGTACTTATGATGTTTATTTAAATCCTGTTAATTATAAAAGTCCTGATGCTCATATTCAAATTAAATAAATAAAAATATAATGGAAAAAATAGAATATTCATTTGCGGATGAGGTAGCCTCTAAGTTTTGTTATGATATGGATAATAAAAAAATTGAAATTCATTTTACTGGATATTTAGATTTAATAAATAAAAAACACGTTGAAAATTTGTGTGTTTTAATTATTGATAATTGGAAAAATGCAAAATGTAAGGTTGATGGCGAAAAAAAATTTGATAAATTAGATAAGCATATCGGCATAATTAGTATGATTTTATCACTGGAGAAGCAAAATGATGAGTTAGTACTTTATGTAAATACTATTGATAATAGATATTTAACTCTGATTTTTATAGAATCCAAATTGTATTTAAATGTAGCAAATGATTTGAAAAGCTAATTTATTTATACTTTGGCATTAGGTAATATTCAAATTATCACCTACACGTTTTTAAAATATAAGTGACTCAAAAACAAATACTTTAGATAAAAAACATATTTAAAAGTGGAGGATATACTTCGGTAATGTTCAAATTATCACCTACACGTTTTTAAAAACATAAGTGACTCAAAAACAAATACTTTAGATAAAAACCATATTTAAAAGTGGAGGTATATACTTCCGCTTTTTTATTTCAAGCTTCGCAAAAAGACTATACTGTAGTTTTTAAAATCCTTAGTGTTCACTTTATCACCTCGTGAATTTTTATGGTAAATCCTAATTGTGCGTATAAAATGCCGTATCTATATTTGTTTAATATGAATTGTTTGTTGTGTAGTAATAAATGTATTAAAAAGGGCTTTCAAAGGGCTTTGCAAAAATATTTTTGCAAATGCTGTAAAGTGTATCAACAAAAAACATATAAGTATAGAATATGCAGATACGAAGATGAAAAAATGATTACGAAGTTAAATAATGAGGGCGTTGGTATCAGTGGCATTGCAAGAATTACAGGAATGTCGAAAGCAAACGTAATAAACAAAATAAAATTAATTGGTTCAAAAATAACCAAACAGCTTATAACCGAAGAACAACAGGAATACGAAGTAGATGAATTACAAACCTATGTTCAAAACAAAAATGAAAGATGTTATATTATGTATGCTTTAAATAAAAACACGAGGCAGGTGGTTGATTTTATGATCGGTAACCGTACAAAAGAAAACATTAATAAAATAATTTCTAAGTTAATAGCATTAAAGCCAAAAATGATCTTTACAGACCGACTAAACATTTATCCCTTACTAATTGAGAGACGGATTCATACTACTATCATTTATAAAATAAATCATATTGAAAGATTTAATTTAAACCTTCGCACACATTTAAAACGTTTAACAAGAAAGACAATTTGTTTTTCGAAAAGTAAAGTTATGCTTGAAAATTGTCTGAAAATATATTTGAAAGATGCCAATTCTTCTTTTTGTTAATAATTTAACACGATAGGTTATATTTACAAAATACAAGGCAAAAGATAATGATAGGCGTAGTTTTATTACAATTACAACCGTAAATTGGGTAGATGTATTTACACCTTTAGATCATAAAAAACTTTACAGATCTAACAACGAAAATTTAATGTCAACTATTTAAAGCGTTTTTCTCCAGACACTTTGGTTAGTAGTATTCATAATAATATTCTGGCCGTTAAATGTTAGGGCTGTAATACTTAAATTATTTGATCCGTTTACGTTGATCCAGGTCGCTCCTTTATCGCCTGAATAATACACGCCGTTTGCATACGTGCCAACAAACAGATCATTATTATGTCCTGCAATGGTCATTATCCTTGTGCCGGGAATGCCTGTAATAAGTGTCCATGTAGTGCCATTATCAGATGATGCATATAATCCTGAACCATCAATGCTTACATAAAGAACGCCATCTATATAATCAAAATCCATAACAAAAAATTCTGATGCAACCGGTAATCCATTACTTACATTTACCCAACTGGCACCATCGTTATTTGTAGTGTATACACCTGATCCTCTATAAGCAAAAACA
>JBDSFC010000215.1:0-3780 GCA_039919745.1 Bacteroidia bacterium
AGTTTTTGAGCAAGAAGTAAAATTATTTTCTGATAATAAATTAAAAGTGCCACAGATTGGGTGGAATAATATTAACGCTCTTAAAACAGAACTGTTTAAAAATGTAAAAGAAAACGATTATCAATATTTGGTTCACAGCTATTATGTTGCTTTGGGAAAATATACGATCGCAAAAACAAATTACGGCATTGATTATAGTTCGGCATTACAGAAAAATAATTTTTATGGGGTTCAATTTCACCCTGAGAAGTCAGGTTTGGTTGGTCAAACAATTTTAGAAAATTTTATACAATTATAATAATGGAAATTATTCCCGCAATAGATATTATAGATGGTAAATGTGTCCGCTTAAGACAGGGTGATTATTCTCAAAAAACAATTTATAATGAGGATCCACTGGAAGTTGCTTTGCAATTTGAGAATATTGGCATTAAACGTTTACACCTGGTAGATCTTGATGGCGCCAGGCAAGGTAAACTAATTAATTACAAAGTACTGGAAACACTTGCATCTAAAACTAAATTAAAAATTGATTTTGGTGGCGGCATAAAAACTGACGAAAGCATTCGGTCTGTATTTGATTACGGCGCAAGTATTGCTGCTATTGGAAGCATAGCAGTAAAAAATAAAGATTTATTTTTTTTATGGCTTAAAAAATATGGTAGTGAAAAAATACTACTAGGTGCAGATGTAAAAGAAGAAAAAATTGCTATTAATGGTTGGTTAGAAACAACCAATGTTTTATTGTTTGATTTTATAAACGAAAACATATCCAACGGAGTTTCTACTATTTTTTGTACAGATATTTCGAAGGATGGATTATTGCAAGGACCTTCGCTTGACCTGTATAAAAAAATAATTTTCAAATTTCCACAATTAAATTTAATTGCCAGTGGTGGTGTCTCTAACATTTCTGACCTGGAAATATTAAAAGAAATTGGTTGCTCAGGCGTTATTATCGGAAAAGCTATTTATGAAGAAAAAATTAAATTAAACGATCTTAAAAAACTCATAGTGTGTTAGCAAAAAGAATTATTCCCTGCCTGGATATTAAAGATGGCCGCGTTGTTAAAGGCGTCAATTTTAAAAACATTCGTGATGCCGGCGACCCCGTTGAATTGGCACTTGCCTATTCTGAAAAAGGTGCAGATGAGTTGGTGTTTTTAGATATTACAGCTACTAACGAAAAAAGAAAAACTTTTACTGAACTGGTTACGCGTATCGCCAAAAAAATTAATATACCTTTTACTGTTGGCGGTGGTATTAGTTCTATTGAAGATGTTTCAGTTTTATTAAATGCCGGGGCTGATAAAATTTCAATTAATTCTGCAGCTGTAAAAGATCCTGAATTACTAAAAAAAATAGCTGACAAATACGGTAGTCAATGTCTTGTTTTAGCTATTGACACAAAGTTTGAAAACAGCAATTGGTTTGTTTATACGAACGGAGGTAAAATAAAGACAGACCTTAAAACAATTGATTGGGCAAAACAAGCTGTTGATCTTGGTGCAGGTGAAATTTTATTAACCTCGATGAATAACGATGGTGTAAAAAACGGTTTTGCGATCGATATCACAAGGCAAATTTCGGAAAATATAAACGTACCTGTAATTGCCAGCGGCGGCGCAGGAATGGAAGCGCATTTTAAAGATGTATTCATTAACGGAAAAGCCGACGCTGCGTTAGCCGCCAGCGTATTTCATTTTAATGAAATAGAAATAAAAAACTTAAAAGAATATTTAAAACAAAATAAAATTGAAATAAGAATATGAAACCAGATTTTAATAGATCCATTAACGGCTTACTTCCTGTTATTATTCAGGATAATATTACCAACATTATTTTAATGTTAGGTTATATGAATGAAGAGGCGTTTATAAAAACCAAAAAAGAAAACCGTGTTACTTTTTTTTCGCGCTCAAAGAATAGGTTGTGGACAAAAGGCGAAACAAGCAAAAATTATTTAAACGTCATTTCTATTTTATTGGATTGTGATGAAGATACAATTTTAATTAAAGTCATCCCACAAGGACCTGTTTGTCACAACGGAACAGACACTTGCTTTAATGAGAAAAACACTTCCGAAAATTTTCTAACCTCGCTTGAAAAAATTATTCGTGATCGGAAAAATGATCCCGATGAAAATTCATATACCTCAACACTTTTTAAAAGTGGCATAAATAAGATCGCACAAAAAGTTGGTGAAGAAGCGGTAGAATTAATTATTGAAGCAAAAGACAATAATGAAGAGTTATTTTTAAATGAAGCCGCGGACCTGCTTTATCATTATTTAATTTTATTACAAGCTAAGGATCTTTCTTTGATGGATGTAACTACGAAACTGGAGGAAAGGAATAAAAAAGGGTAACTTATTTGGTTCCTGTTTTTGCCTTAGGTTTTTGTTGTGGTTTTTTATTATCCACTTTCTCTGATGGCGGAACATACCCAGGTTTAGGCTTAAGAATAAAGTTCCTGTTCTTTTCAATATCTACTTTACCAAAATCAGAAATAGTTATTTCTTCTTTGTAATCTACGTATCCTGCAGAAACAACTGATAGTTTATAAAATCCGGCAGGCAGACTCATTACAAATCTTCCGGTTTTTGAATGTGGTGTAAAATTATATTCTACTTTATTTTGTGCATTGGTAACGATCATTGATACCGTGTAATTTTTAGGTTTATTTTTTGCAAGTGTATCACTAAAATATATTTGTCCAACAAAAATTTTACTGATCTGATCGTTCTCATTAAATTTGATCCTGTAAATATCAAGATCGCCAAAACCACCTGGTCTGAATGCACTTATATAAGCTACACGATCATCAGGTGTAACGCAGATGTTTCTATCATCATCAGTAGAATTAATTGGATAACCTAAATTTTGTGGTTCAGAAAATTTATTTTCTTCAACATTCCACTCTGTTTTAAAAAGATCATAACCTCCCATACTATTATGTCCTTCGCTGGCAAAATAAAGTATAGCGCAATCATTTGATAAGTAAGGAAAGTCTTCGTTATAAGGTGAGTTAATACTTGGCGGCAATTTTTGTGCAGGACCCCACTTGCCATTTGGTAATTTTTTACAAACATAGAGGTCACTATTAGCATTAACGTTTTCGCGTCTTGCAAATACCATAATATTTCCGCCTTCATTAAGACAACCACTCGTTTCAATTTTGGTATTAATTATCGGATCGCACAATTTTGGTTTTGGAAATTCTGTTGTTTGATCTTTTCTTGCAGAAACATATAAGTCACCAAATTTATCGATATGATCTAAATATAAATAAAGTTCTAAACCATCCGGACGCATACCAACAACTTGCTCATCTAAAGCGCCATTAATGTTTTTACCGGCGTTTACTGCTTTAACCCAATTTGAACTTTCAATTTTACTATAATAAACATCGCTGCTATGGTAACCATCCATCTCTACTTTTTTCCCGCCAACATTTTCTTTTCTTCTTGAAGTAAAAGCTAAAATAGTTTCATCAGCGCTAACAAAAGGATAATAATCCGGCTCATCGCTATTGATCTCTTTTCCTAAATTTTGAAAGGTAACATTTGTAGGTCCGCTGATAAGCCTGGCTGCGTTCTCACAGTTTTCAAGATAGCGTTTAACTTTATCCGTTTCTTTTGGTTTTAACGCTTTAAATTTTTCGAAAGCAGAAATAGCATCATCAATTCTGTTATTTAATAAGTAAGCTCTTCCTAAATCTATCCAAACATCCGCATCGCTTTTATCGTCGTTTGAATACTCTTCAAAATATTTTATGGCT
>JBDSFC010000275.1:0-7804 GCA_039919745.1 Bacteroidia bacterium
ATCAAGTAGTTATCTATTATTTTTAAAATAATTAAAGATTTATTTGGTAATTCGTTGCAAACGATTGTATATTTGATTTATCAAACTGAAAATAATCTACTCAATTAACTTAAACTATTAACCATGACATTATTACAAAAATACAATCACCTATTTAACGACTTGACTCTTTTTGGTCGTACAATTAAGGCTATTCCTCAAAATATTGATGCTTTACAGGAATATGCACAACGTTGTGCAAAATCCAATATCCCTTTGGTTAAATCAAACGGTTTTAAAATGAATAGGGATATTACCCTATGTAATAATGATCTTAATTGCAATAATATTTAGTAACTCAATTAAACTATTAACCATGAAAATTATCTCATCATTACCTAAAGAAGCAATCGTAATTTTATTTATTGCTTTATTCATTATCGTTATTAGCTTAATTATTAGCTATGCCGGTGAGTTTAATATCTTTTTAACTCCCGCACCTTACTTCTTTTTTATTATCTCTTTATTTTGTTATGCAGGTCAACCGGAATAAACTTAATCATTATACTAATAACTTAAACTATTAACCATGAAATTATTAAAAACTAATGACAAAATAAGGTCTGAAATATCTACCTATAATAATGAATTTGCACATATATTGAATGGTGTTATCCTTTCTTTTACAGGCAGTCGTATTAAAGGATATTCGTTGTACTTTAAAGCCGTAGATAGCGGTTTAATTACGTGTACAATTACTGGAGGAAATGAAAAAAACATACTTCATGCTATTCAAACCTTATGGCAGTTTTCAGGTAGTCGGCAACCTATTATTAAACGTGCTATCTGTTAACGCTATTAAACGTTTACTTTATTATTACTCTTATTATTTAACTGATAAAAACTTAAAACATGAACAACGAAATTATTTCAACCGAAAACATCCTGCAAAATATTATTGATTTCTCTATCTGCAAAAAAATGGTAGATACTGCAAAAGATAATAATGAAAGTATGGTTATCCTTTGTCCCCATTACTCTATTAACATTGCATCTAAATTTGAAGATGGCGAACAATTACAATGGGATATGGACGAACTGGGTGAATATATTGGCGAGATGGTGGAAGTATCTGATTATGATGACATGGTGGTGTACTTGACAAATATCGAAGATTAACATAAACAGGATGTAAAGACTAACAATATTTATTTTATATTTTAAACTCAATTACAATGGCAACTAAAAAGAATTATACAGTCAATGTTGGAAATATCGGTAATATAGAATGTAGCAATAAGAAAGATGCTATAACTGCATATCGAGAATATGTTAACCAGTCATGTAGTAATTACGGCAGGGCATCAGCGAAGGGATGGCAAATATTTACAAGGTATGGATTGATAATCTAGCCTGCAAACTACACCAGTAACGTAACGTAACAAAGCAACAATACAAATAAACATTCTATTAACTATAAAACTAAAAACAATGACTACTAATTCAATTTTCGTAAAAATACCAGTTCAGAACTATATTATTAATTGTCTTTCTACAGACGGTTACGATACCCCGTCCGATACCTTAAAAGAAAAATTACAACTGGTTTTTGATGAGTTTAAAAATGCAGCAATATTCCCTAATAATATAAAAAGGTTAGGGACTTACCAAGCCTGTTTTATTGACTGGTTAAATGGCGCTCCGTCCGTTCTATCAATTGAGTTATATACTCATAAAATAATGGATATAATGGCTTCCTGGGGCTTGCCTTTACCAGCTAATAAAGACGAAATGGATGGAGTTAATTTATTTCATTACCTTATTTACAGAGAGTTTATGAACTTATGCAAAAAAAATAAGGTGGAAATTAATTATAACTAATAACCAGGATAAACAAACAAACATGAAAAATATAATAATAAAAGCGGACTATGAATATTACCGCAACCCTACAAAGGGAGAAATTAAATTTGGTGAAGGTGCAATACACTGGAGGACTTTTACAATATTTCAAATAGGGTATAATAAAGCAGGTAAATTAAAAAAATGGTTTACCTCGCTGGATGATGGATTGAGATATTATAAACCTTAATCATAAATTATTTTACTAACAAATCAATCACTTTTTAAATCAACTGAAATGCTTAAAATTAAAAACTTGTCATTCACTCCGCAGATAATTATTTGCTACGCACTTTTATTTTCGATATTACTTTGCGTTACTGGTGCAATACCAATTTCAAATTACGATACTCAAAAAGCTAAATTTGAGAAAGAAAATGAGCCTACTGGGTTAATGGTAAAGGCCCGAAGTTATCAAATTGAAATTCTTACCAGTTCAGAAAAGGGTGAAAGAGTAGCAATATACGATAATGAAAGGCTTGTGGATGTGATAACACTATCTCATAATTGCTCTTTAGAAAAGGTTATCTTAACAGATAATGAATAACTTTTAATCCGGTCTTTAATACTACAGTACTTTTAATTTATTAACTGAATAAAAAATATTAAAATGAAAATTGATAATAACAAACAGACATTAAAAGAAGCAGGATATAAGCATATTTCTTGCAATAACTCACAACACGTTTTACTTAATTTGGAAACAGGTAAAAACGAGATATTTTGGTCGAATAAAAACCATGCTAGTTGGGGATTGAAATATAAAAATACTCACTTGGAATTTATAATGAGCGAACCAATTAACACAATATAGGCATGAAAATATATGTTTTCACAATATGCACAGGTAAGGAACTAACGGTAGTTCAGATATACTCAACAGGTCGAATAAAGGCTAAGAAGGCTATTGTTGATATACACGGGTGCAATGTTAAACACATTACATATCAAGGAGAAGATACAACTACAGGGCCTTTAGGATGGTATAAACACTCTTTTTAAAAATTTAAAATAAACTGAAATGAAAAAAGTAAAAACGATAAAATGCTGGGGAATACCTTACTCAAATGGGACAACTTCTATTACTATTGAACATAGTTGTTCATCAATAAAGGACTTTTTAAAATACTGCGCTAAGGTAAACCATATCCTTACTTCCAGGCCATACATTTCAAAGTAATAACCAATTTTAATAAACTGATTTTAAAAACTATTAACTATGACACAATTACAAATCTTATCTGAACTAAATTTAGTTCCCTGCGATCTTACCAAAAAGTATGCCGCAAAACTTATAAACCTTTTTAAGCTGATAAATGAGCTTGAGAAAATGGACGGCTTTAAGGTAGAATTAAATGGCAGTAAAGGAAATTATGAATTAGTGGCTGCAATGCCTACTATTAACCCTTTGGACTTCAAAAATAAATCAGCGTATAATTCTGCATATAATGAAAAGGTAAGGCAGCAAAACAACTGTAAGGAGTTATACGGCGAATTTACTTTGTGGCAGTCTATCTGCATTAGGCACAAGCAAGGAGAATATAATTTCAACTTCCCTATGAACAATAATTTGTATAATAAATTTTTATCATTAGCAGGATGTGAAATTGAAATACAGGCAATCCAGGAAATAAAGCCTTTAAATACCATTGTTTTCAATAGTTCTATACTAAAGGATTTTACAAAAGCAATTAGATTTATCAGTAAAGACGACTTGCGCCCAGCGATGCAGCACATTTGCGTATCAATCCATAAATTTAAAATGGAAATAGTGGCTACTGATGCTCACCAATTATACCAAAGTAAACCCGTAGAATGTAGCCAAAAAGAAAGTTTGCAATTACTCATATCTGAAAGTGATGCAAAGGTAATTGCAAAAATAAAGGCTAAGGATGAGATTTTGGAAATGCACATCTTACCGGATAACAAAATAATGATTGATGATAAAATATTTAATTCATTCGATGCAAGATACCCAGATTATAAAAGAGTGATACCGAATTATAAGAAGTATATGAAATTCAACAAAGAAAGGTTTGTATCAAATGTTAAGAAGGTGCTGCCATCCGCTAATAAATGTACTTCTCAGGTATCTTTCCATTTAAATGGCTCAATATCCTTATTAGCTTGTGATGTAGATTATAGCTTTGAATGTACCGGAGATATGCCATATATTACAAAGAAATTTCCAGATACTGATATTGCATTTAATGGCAACTTCTTACTAAATGCAATGAGTATTTTTAAAGATGAAAATGTAAAAATGTTTTCAGACGGCAATGCTACTAAATCAGCCGTCTTTACTAATGGTAACGATAGCGTATTGTTAATGCCATTAATGTTAAATAATTAGTTTTAGGTTTCAGTTAATAGTTAAACGGGCCGGGGTTTCCACCTCAAGCCCTCTTTTTTAAACTCATTATGAAAAAAGCAATTCTCATTTCATCCGTTCTAATAACTGTAATTATCGGTTATCTCTACTTATCTACCTATAAAACAGGTAAGGTAATAAGGGTGGTGGATGGAGATACTTTTGTAATGCAGCCTTATTTTGGAGGAAACATAACGGTAAGGATGGATTGCATAGATGCACCGGAGCATAACCAGGAATTTGGCAGTAACTCTAAAAATGCCTTGTCCGGTTATATTTTAGGACGAAAAGTTGAATTAACGATAACAGGGCATGACAAGTATAAAAGATCGTTAGCAATGGTTTACCTATCCGGCACAAATATCAACCTTAAAATGGTTTCTAATGGCTTTGCATGGGATTATCGGAAGTACTGTACTGATGAAAGATTTAGTCAGGCAGAAAAAAAAGCAAAACAATTACACATGGGTTTATGGCTTAACTTAAATGCTGTTAATCCTTATTTATTCAGAAAATTTAATTACAATTAAAAACTATAAACATGAAAAGAAAACTAACTGTAGAGGTAATGTGTACAATGGATAGCGAGTCTATTATTTATTGGTATGAGATAGACGGCATTGAATATGATTGCGAAATGGAATTTAAGACATATAAAAAAGCATTGACAGCCGGAAATGCTAAATTAAAATCCCTTCTCAATGAACAAGCTAACTAACCGACAGAAAACGATACAATCCTTTATAAACTTCTTACTTGCTGTTATTGGATTGATTGCGATTATAAAAACATTTACTAAATTTTAAACCATGCGAAAGTATAAAGGCAAAGACAATAAGCCAACAACAATCATCCAGGCTCTTTACAATCGTTCAATAACTAATACCTATCGCTTTGTAATTTCAGGTGAGGATAGGTTTTATGAAAAAGGTAATGTAAAGATACCTGCAATTGAATTTGAATCTCTTTACCCTACTGATGTAATTCGTCTATCAGTAAAGGGTGATTTAATAGGACGTAATTTTTCATAACTTTAATTCACCAAAAAAATAAAGCTATATGAACATCTTATATGCAGAAACATTAGTAATACTTTTGTCAGTTGCCTTAACAGCTAAAATCATTTACCACCTAATAATTAAACCATTCTTATATGCAGTGGAAGCCAAAGCCAGAAATAAAAAAATCGCAAAAGATAATTGGATTAATATACTTGAAAGCGATGATAAGGAAAAAACATACCCCGGAAAGCGTGAACATATTTGTCCGATCTGTACTATCTCATTCGTTGAGTTACTCGTATTTATCAATGAAAGCGTCAATGAAAAATTACCCACAAGTATAAATATTTAAACTATGGAAAAGAATTATGAATTTACATTTGAAATTGCTAATAGGAACATTGAAGGTTACTCATCTTACTTTAACTATGATGCCCATAGTTTAGACCAGGATATTGAATACCAATTTGGTAAAAGCCAAGTGAAAGTATTTTTAGATATCGACCATTCTTACGACTTACAAGGAAATGGGATATGGTCAGCAAAAGTATCTATTAAGCGTATTGTATGCTTGCTTTCATGGGAATTGTTTAATGATGGAACATTGTCAAATACTGGCACTATCCAAATAGATACAGACAGGCAATTAAATCAATCCCAATGGACAATTAAAAACAATATTGAATTTAAACCGGATGGGGCATATCTAATAGAAAATATTACTATTTCTTTGGATGTGAATGACCCGATAATTGAATTATATTAAAAAATACAGCTATGATACTCAAAGTAATACCCCCTGCGCCAAAGGAAAATGATATAATCTATACCGTTGACTTTGCCCTTTTCCCAACAAGAGTAGAAGAGTATGTTATTTGGTTAGAATATTATCAGGAACAATGGCAATTTATAATTAAAGAAAGACCTATTTCTATGGGACTACTTATGCCTGTCATTCCTGTTAAAACAGGACAATGGGAGTTGATTTCAAAAACACGGCTTTAAATAAACAAACAATTTTAAAAATAAAAAACACCAAAAAAATGAAAAAACAATTTTTAATCGTCCTGCTGCTTATAAGTAGCATTACATTTGCCCAAACATCAGATCGGGCAACATCATTAACGGCTGTGGATATGAATACAGTCAGCGTAAATAACCTGCAATCCTGCTCAACGCCCTATTTGGTAAATCATGGAGATACCACGTATATCAGCGATACGGTTATGGCTGGAGGTTCATTGCTTATCCATTCTTATGGCTGTAGAAGCATAAGGGTAACTCCCCTGGTTAATTGCGACAAGTCATTACCTAAGCCAGCTATGTTGCAAATCTGCCCATGTTCAGTATTGCCTGTTAGTTTTAAAAGTATTGATGGCAACCGGAAGCCGGACGGAAGTATTAACATATTATTTCAAATGGGCGACCAAACAAACATTAAGAAATACATAATTTGGGTATCGCCTGATGGTAAAAACTTCACAAAGCAAACCGTTATCCCTATAAATGCAACCGGAACATCTTATTTATTCAACTTCACCCAAAACCAAAAATAAAATGAAAAAGCTAATATTATTTATCATTATTACCGTGTCATTCGCCGCCTGTAAAAAGGAAGACACAGCCGCCAAAGCAAATGCCCCTTTGTACATAAAAGTACAGGCAGTTACAGCCGATGGATATAGTATTGAATCACCAACAATTATTGTAAAGTAATTTCCCTATAAACCAAAAAATAAATACCAATGAAAAACTTATTTTATCTTTTAATTATATGTCTTTTATTATCTTCTTGTGGTAGAAGCTCAAGAATGGGAGATAGTATGAAATACTGGAAGGCTCAAAAAGAAATCGCTAAAAAAGAAAATCATGAACTCAAAAACAATTAACCAATCTACCCGTACAGTAATAACTATAGTTATACTTATTGTTATTATATGTATTGGGTTTCTTTAATCGCTCGCACTTCTAAAAATGCATTAGCCCGTACCCGTAAATGGGACGGGCTTTTAAGGTAAAACAATTTTATAGAGAGGACTTCGGTCAAGCTTTCATTAAAAATAAAAGGAGGTGTATTATGATCTAAAAAAAGTCAAGTGGACATTAAGCACACAGAGGGTATAATAATTTGATAAAATGATTTAGGTAAAACTCCGGCTGAATGTCGGAGTTTTTTTATTCGGGTTTAAAGTACAAATCAGCTTCTGCTTGCCTTCTCCTTGTTAGTCCACCCATTACTTTATGGTTTGCTTTATTCCATCTTAAAAACTCTAATCTTATCATTGAATCGGATGGATTAACTTTTATCTTTTTCAAAAGAGTAGAACTACTTAAATTACCCACCCCTAAGTTGTATATAAAGCTAACTAAGGCATCGAATTGATTTTGTCTTAGCATTACACCTTTAACAAGTATATTGAGCGTATTGGCCTTATTATTGACTTCCCATTCAAGGAATGAATCTGCCTCTTGTTGGGTAATGGTATCTCCTAAAATAAATCTATTCCCGTCTTTTTTCATTATCGAACCCCATCCAATAGTAATTGGCTTG
>JBDSFC010000407.1:0-4390 GCA_039919745.1 Bacteroidia bacterium
CACATCTTATTGCACCTTCTGTATTATCGGCAAATTTCGCAAACCTGCAAGCTGATATTGAAATGATAAATAATAGCGATGCAGATTGGTTTCACGTGGATGTAATGGATGGTGTCTTTGTTCCAAATATTTCATTTGGATTTCCTGTAATAAAATCGATCCAAAAATTTGCAAAAAAACCTTTAGATGTTCACTTAATGATCGTTAATCCCGATCAATATGCACAAGCGTTTAAAGATGTTGGCGCGGAAACTTTAACTGTTCATTTAGAAGCTTGCACACATTTACACCGTAGTATTCAAAATATAAAAAATTTAGGTATGAAGGCCGGAGTTGCAATAAATCCGCACACATCAATAAGTTTATTAGAAGATACAATTGCAGATATTGATCTTATTTGTTTAATGAGTGTTAATCCAGGTTTTGGAGGACAAAAATTTATTGAAAACACTTACGAAAAAATAAAAAGATTAAAAACACTTATTCAGCAAAAAAATTCAAAAGCATTAATCGAAATTGATGGTGGTGTGGATCTGAATAATTACCAAAAGTTAATTGAGTCCGGAGCAAATGTTTTAGTAGCTGGAAATACCGTTTTTTCATCAAAAAACCCTTCCGAAACAATAAAAACGCTTAAAAAAGGTTGATTTTTAACAAAAAATCATTTCTTTTTATAATCCGTGTTTCAATAATCTAATTATACTAAGTAACAAATCGTTAATTTTTAATCATAAAATTAACTTTCTTGTTTTTAACAGTTTTAAATTCGTTTATTTTACATTAAATACAATAAAAAAAGCCTCCAAACGAGGCTTTTTTTATTTAAACATCTAAAAATCAATGTTTTGTAGCGGAATCGAGAGTTGAACTCGAGACCTCAGGGTTATGAATCCTGCGCTCTAACCATCTGAGCTATCCCGCCATTTTTATAGGGGTGCAAATATAAACATTCGTTTATAATGACCAAAACAAAATATTTATTTAATTTCTATTTGCTTTCTTGTTAAAAATTTATATATTTCCGAAAATTTTGGAGATATGTCGAATAAAAAGAAGGCTTCGTCTGTAAAAAAAAGCAAGACGAAAAAAACTATGAAACCTACCAAAACAGCCGGTAAAAAAGTTGTTGCTAAAAAAGCAGCTTCTCAACCTTCGCCTAAAAAGAAAATTACAAAACCTGTTGCTAAAACGGCAAAAACCAAAGTTGCTGCCAAAAAAATAAGCAAACCTGCTAAAAAAGTCGTTGCTAAAAAAGTTGCTAAACCTGCTAAAACTAAGATCGTTCAAAAACCAATTGTTACTAAAAAGCCTGTATTGAAAAAAGTTGAAACGAAAAAAACTGAAGTAAAAGTAGCTCCTAAAAAAGCAGAGGTTAAAAAAATTGAAACTAAAGTTGAAAAATCAGCAAAACCAATAGTTAAAATTGCGCCAGTTGTTCTTAAAAAGGAAACTGCTCCTGTTAAAGAGGAAAAAATAGCGGAAACACTAACTAAAAAACCGGTTAAAGATTTTAATGGTACAGCCGATGTACTTGCTATTACCAATACAATTCCTAAAAAAGAAAAAGTAGAGATCTCGCTTTCTAAAATTGCATCTATATCAAGTTCTATAACTAACCCGATCAAAAAAACTGATTCATATGCTATAAAACCTGAAAAAGAACCGAATGGCAAATTCGAATTAGAATTTATTATTCACGCTTCAGCAGATATGCTTTATGAGTTTTTATCTACGCCAAGCGGTTTATCTGAATGGTTTTGCGACGATGTAAATATCCGTAATGGCATTTATACGTTTATCTGGGATGGACAAATGCAACAAGCGCGTCTTTTAAAAACAGTTGATGTATTATTAGTTCGTTTTCAATGGGTAGATAAAAATGACGGAAGTTATTTTGAATTCAGGATACAACGTGATGATCTTACCAATGATATCTCATTAATAATTACTGATTTTGCCGATACAAATGCCGAGAGAGAATCATCAAAATTATTATGGGCCAGCCAGGTTGAAAAACTAATGCATGTAATTGGTTCTATTTTTTAATTCATTTCTTAAATATTTTTAAATTAAAAGAGTCCATCCGGGCTCTTTTTTTATCTCTATACTCCCCTGATCAGGTCTTTTATAAAATTTGTTATTAACAAACCTGCCAACCTTGGGTATTTTTGAGTGGACCGTATTTATGAATGATTAAAGAAATAGCTATTTGGTTCTCAATCAGTTAAATTCATACTAACGTTACTGTAAAAAATAGTGTTATCTAAAAAAACATGAAAAAAAATAATACTCTATTCATTATTCTGTCTTTATTATTTAGTGTTGGTTTTGCAAAAGCTCAAAACGCAACTATTACAGAAAAAGAAAAAAAACAACTTATTACAACCTGGTATGAATCACCAAAGGAATCATCAGGAAACATGATTGTTTTCAGACCGTCCAAATATATTATACAAAGTGGGGATGATCCGCTATATGCATTTGCAATACTTAATTTGATAAACACAACTGATTTTAAAATAGAATACTGGCATTGGTGTAACACTACTCCTTATGCAAACGAAGGTAAGTGGTTGATCTTGAATAATTCAATAATATTGGATTTTGGCGATCAAAAATGTAAAAATGAATTTACCGTTGTTGAAATATCAAAAGAAATATTAAAAGTAACATTAAAAGAAAATTAACATGAAAAACATTTTAAAATTATTTGGTGTTCTTTTAATTACAATTATTACCAACGTTTCTTTTGCACAGAATGAAACTAAAAAATGGTATTTCGGCGCGCAAGCAGGTCTTGATTTTGTGCCGGCAAGTCCAGCAATTTTAACTAACGGTGTAATTAATACATTAGAAGGCTGTGCAAGTATTGCTGATAACACAGGTGCGTTACTTTTTTATACGGATGGTATCACTATTTGGAATAAATTACATTTAGTAATGGCCAACGGAAATGGTTTATTTGGAAATAGTTCTTCAACACAATCAGGAATTATTGTAAAACAACCTGGCAACACAAATATTTATTTTGTTTTTACTGTTGATGCACAAGCAGCACCAAATGGTTTAAGATATTCAACTGTAGATATGAATTTAGCGGCAGGCAATGGTTCTGTTACCGTAAAAAATATTTTACTACAAACACCCAGCACTGAAAAAATAACAGCTGTAAGACATTGTAATGGTGTGGATGTTTGGGTTGTATCACATGATTGGCTATCAAATAATTTCAGGTGCTTTTTAGTAACGGCTGCCGGAGTTGGTGCAGCAGTAAATACAGCAATTGGTACGGTTCATAATGGCAGCAATGCAAATACTCTTGGGTATTTAAAATGTTCACCAAATGGTAGAAAATTAGGTTTAGCAATTCACGATGCGCCTTTTAACTCATTTGAATTATATGATTTTAATAATTCAACGGGTGCGGTATCTAATCCGTTGATTTTGGGTAACACCTTTAACTGGGCCTATGGTGTTGAGTTCTCACCAGATGGCACTAAACTTTATGGTACAACTTATGGTGCGGGATATCGTCTTTTTCAATGGGATGTTTGTGCACCAACTAATGCAGCCATACTTGCCTCACAATTACTTGTTGCAACTACTCCTGTATTTCCTTTCGCATTACAGTTAGCAGCAAATGGAAAAATTTATCTCTCAAGATATCAGACAACCACTTGTGGCGTTATCAATAATCCAAATACATTAGGCCTTGGTTGTAATTATGTGGATCTTGGGCAATCAACTGCGCCAAGGTTAAACCAGGCAGGCTTTCCTAATTTTATTACAAGTTATTTAAAAGTTCCGCCTCCTCCATTTACTTATACCGTAAATTCCGCGGTGAGTTGTTTAACAGCATCGTTTACACCTCCTCCAACACCAACTATAAATTGTGCTTCCGCAGGTTATTCGGTTAGCAGTATGTTATGGAATTTTGGTAATCCTGCTTCAGGCCCTTCCAATACTTCAACTGCTACTAACCCAAGCCATGTGTATACAGGTCCGGGAACATATACAGCTCAATTGATTTTAAATTATGCTTGCGGTGCAGATACAGTTAAAATTCCTGTGTCGATCGTTTCACCATCTATTACAATCACAACAACATCGGCTACTTGTTCTTCTCCTGGTTCTGCAACAGTTGTTACAACCAGCGCAACCGGCCCTTTTAGTTATACCTGGACACCTTCCGCGCAAACAACTTCAGTAGCTACAAATCTTACACCCGGTATTTACACAGTTACTGTTCTTGATAATGTGGGTGGTTGTTCTGTTACCGGTACAGCCAATTTAGGATCGCAGAGTTTGATGACAGGAACTGTAACCAGTAGCAACGTTTTATGTAATGGTGCAACAACTGTTTCTGCTACTTTAGCAATAGGCAGTGGTT
>JBDSFC010000232.1:0-4758 GCA_039919745.1 Bacteroidia bacterium
ATACACGGCTTCCATCCGGCAAAGTATCTAAAACAGTAATATTAGACGCAGCGTATTGTAATGGCTGTGTTTCTTTCGGGTCGACAAACCATTTAATTAAAAAAGCTAAAGCTGCTATTAATACAAGTGAAGCAGCGGCCCTGAAAACAGTGACACGTTTATAAAGTGGAATTATTTTTGTTTCGCCGGAAGCAATACGTTCATCTAATTTACTCCATGCGGCATTTACATTAACAGGGTTGTCGGTTTTAAAATTGTCGATCTCAAAAAATAATTTTTTACTCAATTCAAAATACTCTGCATTTTCAGCGGATGCATTTTTCCAGGTATCCAACCAAGCAATTTCTTCCGGGTTTGCTTCTCCGGAAAGTACTTTTGCAATTAAATCGTCGCTATTTTCTAAATTTTTCATATCAACAATTATGAATGAATAATAACCAAATTAAAACCGGTAAATGCTCTTTCAATTTTTCTCTTAATATTTTCAGGGCTTTACCCATATGCACTTCAACCGTCTTTACTGAAATATTAAGTTGCTCCGCTATTTCGGCATATTTTAAATTCTCAAAACGACTTAACTTAAAAACTTTACCACACTGTTCGGGTAAAGATTCGATGGCGGCATTTATTTGCGCGCCTAATTCTTTAGCCTGTAGTACTTTTGAAGCGTCATCAAAACTGCCATCCGCACTTTTTTTATAATCTTCAGCATACATGGTTTTAACCTTAGCATGCTTTAATTTATTTAAACAATCGTTATGAACAGCCCTGTATAAATATGACCTTATTGGGCCGCTTATTTCTAATTGTTCCCGTTTGTTCCAGATATTATAAAAAATATTTTGCACTACTTCTTCCGATTCGTCGGTATCTTTAATTATTGAGCAGGCATAATTACACAAAGACTGGTAATAGGTTTTGAAAACAGTTTCAAAAACGCTTTTATCGCCTTTACTTATTAATTGCCAATATTGTTGCTCACTTAGCGCCACCTTTTCGGAAAAATTTCCTACAAAGATACATTTTAACCCAAACTCAGATAGAGGTAATCTAATATTTATTGAAGCGCCCGTATCTGTTGGTTTATGCCGGCTTTTGCGTTAAACAATTTTGCCCTTGCATCTATAAGACAATTTAAAAAGAAGCTACCCTTAGTACCCCGAAAAATATTTTTATAAGGAAATGGTGGCTAAAAAAGCTTCATTTATAAGTCCATCTTAAAAATAAAACATCTTAATTTAAGTTAATTACGTAAATGACAGAATAGTTGAAGAAAAAGCCTGAAAAAAACCTAATAATAATGTATATTTAGCTTTCCAAAATGATTGGCGGGAAAGGGAAAATGAAGGAAAAAGCACGGTTATTTTGAGAGTTAAAAAATAATATTGCAATAATTTAAGTACTATATGTGGAAATACTTTTCGGGCATCTTATTAAGAAATAAACTGGCATTCACCATTAGTGTTTTACTTCTTACCATTTTTATGGGTTTTGAAGCGTCACGCATGGAACTTTCTTATGAGTTTGCAAAGATCTTACCGGATGATGACAGCACCTTTATTGAATACCAAACCTTTAAAAAACGTTTTGGTGAAGATGGTAATGTAATGGTAATGGGTTTTGCTGATAAGAACCTGTTTCAATTAGAAAAATTTAAAGACTGGACCAAATTAAACACCGATCTAAAAAACATTCAGGGTGTAAAAGGTATTATGTCGGTACCAACTTGTTTCAGATTGGTAAAAGACGATAGCCTTGATAAATTTAATTTTGTTCCGCTCATTCAAAATCCAATTACAACTCAACAGGAAGTAGACAGTTTTAAAAATGAAATTTTAAATATGCCTTTTTATGAAGGTATTATTTATAATAAAGAAACAGGTGCTAACCTGGTTGCTATCACATTTACTAAAAAAGACCTCGACAGCAAACGCAGGTTAGATATGGTAAAAGAGATAAGGGCGCTTGGTGATGCTTTCTCAAAAAAACATGGTATCGAAATGCATTATTCGGGTATGCCCTATATTCGTTCGCAGTTAATGACCAAAGTAAGGGCTGAGATGACCTTGTTCTTAATTCTCGCAGTAATTGTAACAGCTATTATTTTGTGGATGTTCTTCCGTTCATTCTCAACCGTATTATTTTCATTGATAGTGGTTGTAATGGGCGTTGTATGGTCTATTGGCATCATGTATTTGTTTGGTTATAAAATTACTGTGCTTTCAGGTTTAATTGCGCCACTGATAATGGTAATTGGTTTACCCAATTGTATCTTCCTCATTAATAAATACCAAAGTGAGTTTATAGCACATGGTAATAAAATAAAATCGTTGGCAAGAAGTATTGAGACCATTGGTGTTACTTTATTTTTAGCCAATATTACAACCGCTATTGGTTTTGGTGTACTTTATTTTACAAAAAGTTCTATGCTTGTAGAATTTGGTATTGTAGCAGCGATAAGCGTTCTAGCAACTTATTTAATTACGTTAATACTTATTCCAGTTATCTTAAATTATTTACCAACGCCAAAAGCGAAACACACCAAACATCAGGAAGGTAAACGTATTAATAAGATCCTGGATATGATTGATGCGTTAGTACAAAAACGTCGTAAAGTCATTTACATTACTACTGCAGTAATTACCCTTGTTTCATTATGGGGTATGACCTTTATAGATATGAATGGTTATGTGGTAGATGATCTTCCTGAAAAAGATCCTGTTTATACTGACCTTAGTTTTTTTGAAAGTAATTTTAAAGGTGTGTTACCATTTGAAATTTCAATTGATACAAAAAAACAAAATGGTTTATTCGCCAACAATGCAAAAGCTATTTACAAAATAAAACTATTGCAAAAAACATTTGAAGAGTATCCTATCTTTTCAAAACCATTATCAATTGTTGAAGGCATTAAATTTTCTTACCAGGCTTTTCACGATGGCAATCCTAAATTTTATAAAGTACCTTCAATTACTGATCTTAAAACACTTTCAGAATTCTCAGGTTCGTTAAAAGGACAAAACAACCGCCTGCAAACATTTTTGGATACCAATAAACAAATTACCCGTGTAAGTTACCAGGTGGCGGATATTGGTTCTAAAAAAATGAAAGCCCTGATGAAAGAACTTCGTCCAAAGATCGATTCTATTTTTGATCCAAAAGAGTATACTGTAAGTACAACTGGCCACAGTTTGGTGTTTTTAAAGAACAACGATTATTTATTATCTAACTTATTAGAAAGTTTATTAATAGAAATTATTTTAATTGCTATTGTAGGTATTGCTTTATTCCGTTCGGTACGTATTATTATTTTATCAAAATTACCTTGCTTAATTCCTTTGGTAATTACTGCGGGTATTATGGGCTTTTTAGATATCCGTTTTAAACCTTCTACCATTTTAATTTTCAGTATTGCCTTTGGGATCTCATCCGACGGCACCATTTATTTTTTAACCAAGTACAGGCAGGAATTAAAAAAAGGTGCTAAAAATGCAGCAGCGGCTATCTCAGCTGCTATACATGATACAGGTTTAAGTATGATCTATACTTCTATTATTTTATTTTGTGGCTTTGCGATCTTTGCCGCTTCCAGTTTTGGTGGTACAGTAGCTTTAGGTGTTTTGGTATCCTTAACTTTATTAATGAGCATGTTTACCAATTTGATTTTATTGCCGGCTATTTTACTTTCCATCCATCGCAAATCAATGGATAAAGAAATAACAAACTCTCCTTATATTGATATTGAGGAAAGTATTGAAGAGCGCGGTAAAGATCTTTCAGATATTTAAAAGATACTTTATAGCGTGTATAAATTAATGGCAAGCATGCATGCCACCACAATCGTTTATAAATAATAAGCAAGGCAATGAAACAACTTCTGACCTATTTTGGACTTGCTTACTTTATCTCCTGGATAATTTGGTTACCCTTATACGGACACCATTTCGGACTAACCAACTTGCCGACCTTACCTTTTAACCACGCTATTGGCGGACTTGGACCTTTAATTGCATCCTTCTTGACTACCTGGATCTATTCTAAAAATGACGGGATAAAAAAATTATTAAAAAAGTGCTTCCAGGTGAGACCCTTAATATATTTGACAATTGCACTACTAAGTCCCTTTTTACTTGCGATTTTAGCATCTATTATAAACTACTTTGTTGCCAAGACGTCAATAAATCTTTCAGACCTATTAACAACAAAAGAATTTCCAAATTTCAACTTGTTGACTTTTTTTATCTACAACTTAATTTTTTTTGGGTTCGGCGAAGAAATTGGCTGGCGTGGTTTTGCATTACCAAGACTTCAAAATAAATTAAATGCGTTGACAGCGAGTATTGTATTGACTGTACTTTGGGCACTTTGGCATTTGCCTTTATTCCTTTACAGACCAGGTTACACATCAATGGATCTTGCAGGAATTTTAGGTTGGGTTTTCAGTCTATTGACCGGTAGTATATTGTTGACCTGGTTGTATAATTCTTCAAAAGGGAGTATTTTAATTTGTGCTGTTTTTCATTCGACGATAGACATTGCTTTTACAGCTGACCTCGCAGACAAAAGTATTGTAAATTATATGGGGTTTTTAATTACCGTTTGGGGCATACTGACAATCATTATTTTTAAACCAAAAAATCTGGCGACAACAGAGAGAGAAATTAATGCAAGCCACTAACAGTGGTCTTGCTGTGTTTTTTGAAGGTTAATGAACTCTTTAAACAAATAACTCGTCTAGTTGTTTACTTATTGAAGAGC
>JBDSFC010000541.1:0-2622 GCA_039919745.1 Bacteroidia bacterium
TCCACCACGCCAGCCGGTCATTGCAAAGCCTTTAGAAACACCATTAATGGTAATTACACGGTCTTTTATAAAATCAAATTGCGCAAAACTTTCATGTCCGCCAACAAAATTAATGTGTTCATAGATCTCATCGCTAAGAATATAAAGTTCTTTATGTTTTGCTACAACGTCTGCCAAAGCTTTTAATTCAGCTTTGCTATATACACTACCTGTTGGATTGCAAGGTGTACTGATCATGATCAAGCGCGTTTTTGGCGTAATTGCTTTTTCTAATTGCGCCGGTGTAATTTTAAAATCGGCGTCAATTTTTGTATCTATAATTACAGGAGTTCCTTCAGCTAATTTTAAGATCTCTAAATAACTTACCCAAAAAGGTGCGGGTATAATTACTTCATCACCGGGATTAACAAGACAAAGAACAGCGTTAGCAATACTTTGTTTTGCACCAGTTGAAACAACAATTTCATCTGGAGTATATGTTAAGCCATTATCGCGTTTAAATTTTCCGCAAATAGCTTCCCTTAATTCAAGATATCCTGAAACGTGCGTGTAATAACTAAAATTATCATCAATCGCTTTTTTCGCAACGTCTTTAATAATTTGTGGCGTAGAAAAATCGGGCTCGCCTAAACTCAAACTAATAATATCGATTCCGGCTGCTTTTAATTCACGGCTTTTTCTTGCCATCGCAATTGTTTGCGACTCGCTTATTCTATTTACTCTATCAGATAAGTGTGTCATAAGACCTTATTAATTAGCGTTAAATTTAATAATTTTAATTAGAATGTTTGGATTAAAAAAATAAAGATAAAAGGGGATAAACCTTAGTTTTTTTTGCATTTCGGCTGAAGCTTTCTTTTCAAAAAAATTGTTTTTAGAAGATTTTTTTACCCAGAATGATAAGGTCTCTCATAGTACCATCCATATTGGCAACCTCAGGCAAATGGGCCCATTTTTCAAATTCAAACTGGTAAAAAAGTTTTAGACTGGGTTTATTATGGCCAAAAATAAAACCTAAAAGAGAATGAATATTAAGAGAAGGCGCTACATCAATGGCTTTTTGCAAGCAGATTTTCCCCAGGCCTTTTCTCCTTGCTTTTTCTTCCAGGTAAATGCTTACTTCAACAGTTCCATCATAAGCAGGGCGGCCATAAAAAGAATTAAAGCTCATCCATCCAGCATATTCATTATCTGTCATTACTAACCACAAAGGCCTTCGGTTGGTTGAGTGGGCATTGAACCAGTCTAATTTGCTTTCTGTTGTTACAGGTATTAGATCAGCTGTTACTAGACGAGACGATACCGTTGAGTTGTAGGTATCTACGATTTTTTGCAGATCATTAATAGAAGCATTTATAAATTCTACCTGCATTAATAAAGTAAATTATGATATGGATAACGTTTAATGTGTAGTTCTTTAACAAGCTCGTAAACAGTTTTTTTAAACTCTTCAACGTTCTCTTTTGTTTGGGCGCTAATAAAAAGAACATGTGTGTTAAGCCCTTTCATCCAGGTATTTTTTATATCATCAAGCGATAAATTTTCTCTTGTAGTTGGTGTAAGGTCATCTTCGTCTTTTTTAGTATACGTAAATGCGTCAATTTTATTAAAGACTAAAATCACCGGTTTATCTCCTGCGCCAATATCCTGTAAGGTTTGCTTAACTACATTTAAATGTTCTTCAAAATTTTTGTGAGAAATATCTACTACATGGATCAATACATCTGCTTCGCGCACCTCGTCCAGTGTAGATTTAAAACTTTCTACCAATTCTGTAGGTAATTTGCGAATAAAACCAACGGTGTCACTTAAAAGAAAAAAAACATTATCAATGGTTACTTTTCTTACAGTCGTATCTAGTGTAGCAAACAATTTATTTTCTGCAAAAACAGTGCTTTTACTCAACATATTCATAATGGTGCTTTTACCAACATTGGTATAGCCCACTAAAGCAACGCGTATCAATTCACCACGATTTTTTCTTTGCGTGGCCATTTGTTTATCGATCTCTTTTAAACGCTCTTTTAATAAAGCGATCTTGTCCCTTACGATACGTCTGTCGGTTTCAATTTCTTTTTCACCCGCACCACCGCGCGTTCCCGTACCACCTCGTTGTCTTTCCAAGTGTGTCCACATACCGGTTAATCGCGGAAGCATGTATTGGTATTGCGCTAATTGCACCTGAGTTTTTGCATGGGCTGTTTGAGCGCGTTGTTCAAATATTTCAAGAATTAAAGTAGTGCGGTCTAATATTTTTTTCCCGAGTTCTTTTTCTAAATTGCGTTGTTGAGAAGGAGAAAGCTCATCGTCAAAGATCACCACATCAATTTTATTTTCTACTACAAAACTTTTGATCTCTGCTAATTTTCCTTTACCAATAAAAGTTGCTTTATCAGGTCTTTCGAGCTTTTGTGTAAATATTTTTTTTGTTTCAAGTCCATAGGTTTCAGCTAAAAAAGCCAGTTCTTCCAGATATTCTTTGGCAAGCCCATCATCCTGTAACTTATTAATAACGCCCATTAAAACGCAGGTATGCGTTGGTACGGCTGTAGATACGGTTTCTTTCATTAAAATTTAGTGACCTTTTATTTCGCTGTTAACGTACACTGAAATTGCTGTTGC
>JBDSFC010000570.1:0-2978 GCA_039919745.1 Bacteroidia bacterium
GGCCAGTTTTATCACGTCTGGAGATCATAAACACTTCCAGCTCTTTATCACTTGCGTAAACTTTATCTTTATTATTTACAGGCATCTTACGTACAAAATAACAATTCTTATCATCCGGTGACACGTAGGCAAGGTATTCGTCACGCTCTGTTGACACGCCTTTCACAACTTTAGGATCAAAAGGCACATTCTTTTTTAACGCGCTTTCTTTCTTCATCGATTTTAGCATCTCTTTAGATTGATAAATTTCCGCGTCATAATCTTTTGCGAATTTTTTATCATCCTCATCTTTAAAAGCGACAAATTTTTCTAAATATTTTTTTGCAGAATCGTTCATGCTTCGCTCGTAATAATCAAAGCCCATGTAGTAATAGGGTTCGCTGTGTATTTGTGGACAAGACGCAATGGCTTTCATGAAATACGGTGTCATTGGTGCAAAAGGCAGGCTTTCTAACTTCGCACGCACGATCATTTCTAATCCCATAAATAAATTAGCTTCTGCAAAATCAGGTTCTATTTGCAAACTCTCCATTAAAAATGCAATACGTTCGGGTTTTTTATATTTCTTTTTATCAATGGCTTTCTCATACAGCTTCATTGCTTTTTTATCAATATCATCCTTACAAAATGTTTTTGGGCCTTTGTCATCGTCCTGTCCAAAAACAGAAATTGAAAAATAAATAAACGGAAGTATAAAAAGGATCTTTTTCATAATATTAAAAACAAGAGATTATTACAAAGGTAAATACTTGGTTTTACTAATTTACTAAGATTTAAACTGTTTGTTTACGGCGCAATGTTAAAAAGCACTAACAAATGTTTATAAAATACAAAGGTCTATCCAAAGCTTCCTGTTACATTTACTTAAAATAGAAAATTTATGGAATATATTACAAAGTATTGGTGGATTCTTATCCCCGTATTATTATTGGTGTTTTACAAACTTATCTTTAGATTATTTGGTATCATTATTATACCTGAAGATAAAATTGGTTTAGTAACTAAAAAATTCGTTCTAATTGGTAAATCGCAACTACCTCCCGGCCGCATTATTGCTGTTGAAGGCGAAGCAGGTTTCCAGGCACAAACATTGGCTCCCGGAATTTATTTCTGGAAATGGATCTGGCAATACGAGATCACCAAACAAGCGCTTACAATCATTCCACAAGGTAAAATTGGATTGATAGTTGCGCGAGATGGTAAAGAATTAGAAACGGGGCATATTCTTGCGCGTAAAGTTGAGTGTGATGGATTCCAGGATACAGTGGCCTTTTTAACCAAAGGTGGAAGTAAAGGAAGGCAAAGTGCATACATTACTGCTGGTACTTACCGTATCAATACATTTTTGTTTGAGATCTTTACAGTAGATATGTTTACCATTAGCGAGAACATGGTAGGTATTATTACTACGTTAGATGGTATGCCAATTGAAGAAGGCAGCATTGCCGGTAGAGAAGTAGCAGGCCATAATAATTTTCAGGATGCAGATACATTTTTAAGAGCAGGTGGTAACAAAGGTTTACAACCTCAAACTATTTTAGCAGGTTCTTATTATATCAACCCATGGTTTGTGGGTGTTGAACAAATTAAAATGATGGAGATCCCTATCGGCTATGTGGGTGTAGTTATTTCATATGTGGGTAAAGATGGAAAAGACCTGAGCGGTGCAGAATTTAAACATGGTAACATTGTAAGTAAAGGCGAAAAAGGTGTATGGGCTGAGCCATTAGGGCCTGGTAAATATCCTATCAATACATTTATTATGCGTGTAGAATTAGTGCCAACAACTAATTTAGTATTGAACTGGGCTAATGCCCGCAGCGAATCGCATCAGTTAGATAAAAATTTAAGTACCATTACTGTTCGTTCAAAAGATGGTTTCCCTTTTAATTTAGATGTGAGCCAGATCATTCATATACCAACAACCGAAGCGCCAAAAGTAATTGCCCGTTTTGGAAGTATGATGAATTTGGTTGGACAGGTATTAGAACCAACCATTGGTAACTATTTTAGAAACTCGGCGCAAGACAGTGATGTAATTGCCTTCTTAAGCACACGTAAAGAAAGACAGGATGCCGCTAAAAAACGTATCAGCGAAGTGCTTGACCAGTATAACGTAAACGGGGTTGACACATTAATTGGTGACATTGTGCCGCCGGAAAGTTTAATGAAAACATTAACCGACCGTAAAATTGCGGAAGAACAGAACACCACCTTTGAAACTCAAAAACGTGCGGAGATAACCCGCCAGACCTTAGAAAAAGAAACAGCTGTTGCAGATATGCAAAAAGAAATTGTGAAAGCAGACCAAGGTGTATTAATTGCAGAACGTATTGCAGATGCAGCTGTGAAAAAAGCAACCGGTGAAGCAAACGGTGTGAAGATCTCATCAGTGGCGGAAGCAGATCGTTTAAAAATTATTGCGAATGCCGATGCAGAGAAAACAAAAGTAACCGCCAATGCAGAAGCAGAGAAAATTAAAATGCTGGCAAATGCGAATGCAGAGCAGATAAGCGTAACCGGTAAAGCAGAAGCTGAGAAAATTTTAGCTATTGGTAAATCAAATGCAGAATCGTATAAATTATCAGTTGAAGCAATGGGCGGCGATAACTTTACCAAATTAAAAGTAACCGAACAAATAGGTAAAGAAAAAATTAAGATCATTCCTGAAGTTTTAATTACAGGTAATGGCGATGGCCAGAACGGACCTATTAACGGACTTTTAGGTTTGCAGTTATTAGATGGCATTATGGATCGTAACAAAAAGAATGATGCTGATGATAAAAATGTTGGGCCTAAAAAAGATGAAGGGAAAAAGTAAAATACTATAAAGTAGCGGCAATCCACCCAAAATTAGGTGGATTGCCGCCAAAATGTGGCAGATATAAACAAGTTACCAGTAAGTGGCGGACAAATACCGGTAGACATAAAAAGCATTCAGACAAATGGACAAATCATCATTAAAAAATTCGCCGACC
>JBDSFC010000313.1:0-3993 GCA_039919745.1 Bacteroidia bacterium
GTATTGATTTTGCTTTAAAGAACAATGAAAATATTAAAACAGCCGGCTTTAATATTGATTATCAAAAACAATTTAAAAAAACGGCTACTGAAATTCCCAAAACATCAATTGTTTACACACAAGGGCAATTTAACAGTATTTACAAATACGATAATAATATTACTATTAGCCAAACCATACCTAACCCATTTACGCTTGCAAGTAATAATTCGTTAGCAAAAGCACAGGTAAAAAGCAGTGAGTTTAAATATGCGGCTACAAAAGCTGATCTTATTTACCAGTTAAAAGTAACCTATTACTCTTTATTATATTCAAATGCAGTGCATGAAGTTTTGTTAGAAGAAGATAGTATTTACGAGAATTTTTCTAAGGCTGTTGCGGCAAAATATGGTACAGGTGAAGGTTCGCTTTTAGAGAATACAACTGCCGAGACGCAGGTAATGGAAACGAAAAATGATGTTATTGAAAGCGAAGAAGACATTAATAGTTTTCAGATACATTTGCAAACCCTTATGCATATTAACACAGCCGTTGACGCAGTAAATATGGATTTTGATAAAGATTATCTTTCGGTGAGTATTACAAATGATTCTACTCTTGATCATCCATTGCTAAAATATTTAAGGCAGCAAATTAAAGTAAACGATAAAACCAAATCGCTGGAAGCAGCTAAAATTTTACCTGATTTTGTTGGCGGTTATTTTAACCAATCTATTTATGGCCCTGGAAATATTTTTGGGACTGATTATTTTATTACAACAAAAAACAGGTTACAGGGTTTTTTAGTTGGCGTAACTATTCCACTTTGGTTTTACCCACAGCGTTCTAAAATTAAAGCCGCTGAAATAAATACAAAATTGGCCGAATCAGATTATAATTATAATAGTAGTATGCTTGCAGGCCAATATAAACAAGCTGTTACAATGTATTTAAAATACCGTAACAGTATTAACTATTACAAGAATAATGTATTGGCAAAACTGGATGTGATCTTTGACCAGGCAATAAAATCCTATAACTCAAAAGCTATTAGTTATGTAGAATACTTACAAATAGTAGGTCATGCTTTAACCATCAAAAGAAATTATTTAAATGTGATCCATCAAAATAATTTAAATGTTTTAAAAATAGAATATCTGTTGTCGAAATAAGGTCTGGCAAACTTAGATTGCTGGCATTTGAATTGAACTATAATTAATAATAAAATTATAGTTATGGCGGATAATTTAAATAAAAAACCCGAATCAAATACAATAAGTTTAAGTGAACAATCGCAGATAGATTACTGGACCGAATTTTTAGGTTGCACCGAACCGCAATTAAGATCTGTAATAAAATTAGTTGGTACTTCTTTAAATGATGTAAAAAAATACTTTACTAAGTAATGATAATTGTATTTATGGGTAATTAAGAAGGTAATTTTATTCCTCAAAAGCGGGAAAAAATTTCCACTAAATTGTTTTGGGTAATTTTTAGGCCGATTTTTTCTTAAGGTTCGAATTTACAAGATCCACTAACTGTAACATATCAAAGGGTTTCGACAAAATAGCCGTAACTTTAATATCGGTAGTGGTTAATACGTCCTTATCCATCCCTGTTACCAGTATAACAGGAATATCTTTCCTTTTTGCTTCATTTCTAACGTATTCTGCAATGTCTAATCCACCGGTAAATGGCAACATAACATCCGAAACAATAAGATCAACATCAACCGAATCTATCACAATGATAGATGAGTTATAGTCGCTGGTAACAATAACGTTGTAGCCCTCTTCTCTAAGAGATTTAGCTATAAGGCCCGAAATAAACTCTTCGTCTTCAATTACAAGAACTGTTTTACAATCTTTCATAAAATAAATTTAAAGGTGAAATAACATAAGTCTGTATAATTACAGAAATAATCATGCCAAAAATGTGGAATATTATTTTTTTTGGCGAACTACTTCCCCTTTTTCGGTAACACAATCACCCTCTTTTAATTTTATCTCTGTACCATTCATTTTCATGACACGCCCGTTTGGTGAAAGCTGGTCGCCGCTTTCTAATTTTATATCTGTGGTTACTTCTTTCCCGTCTTTCATTAATACTTCAGTATCGCCTTTTACCAGTAAACAATAATCCGAAGTTTCCGGCAATTTATTATTCTCTTGTGCATGTATACATAAAAAAGAAATACTTGCTATAAATGTTATAATTACTTTTTTCATGACTATTAAGATTTGATGAGTTAAAAAACCAAAGCCTTCTTTTAAGGGAAGGCTTCGGGTGACGATCTTCTGTAAATTTTTGTTTGTTTTTAATCTGCCGGTCTTACCGGTTTTTAAAATCAATTTACAGAATGATATTATGATAATATACATGCGAATTATATGCCAGTCTTTATACCTGTTTTTAAGGAAAAAACCACCCATTTACAAAGCGTTTTTCGGAAATGGGAAATCCCATTTAAAAACAACAATGTCAATCAAATTAACTTTATAAAAAATTGTAGAGCTTATTCTACAGGCCTTTTTTCGTGATGTAATTTACTGGTTGTATTTTTGCATACGGATATACTATGGAACTCGTAATAAAAAATATGAATAAACTCGAAAAAGCAGAAAAATTAGAGCAATTACATCAACAGATGATCTCAGAAATACAGGATTACGCTATTATTTTACTGGATACGGATGGCACTATTCTTTCATGGAATAAAGGCGTTGAAAAAATTAAAGGCTACAAGGAAGATGAGATCCTGGGACAGAATTTTAATATTTTTTATTTGCCAAGAGACAGGCAAGAACACCTTCCCGAAAAACTACTGGCTTTGGCTACAAAAGAAGGCAGGGCCAGGCATGTTGGCCAACGGGTAAGAAAAAATGGTTCTACCTTTTGGGGCAGTATCTTAATTACAGCGCTTCATGATGAAAATACTGGTGACGTTATTGGCTTTGCAAAATTAACCCGCGAGTTGCGGGACAATGAAACAGAATAAATTACCAAATACTACGATCTATAGCAAACCACAACTACTTTATTCAATAACTTTATTGGATGAAGTTAATTGTGAAGTTGCCAAAAGATAAATTACCCTTTGTGGGTATCCAGTTTCCGTATTCTTATGATGCAGGAAAAACCAACCAGGACCTTGTTATAAATTTTAAACATGTTAGTTATAAACTAGTGTTTGAATTTGTGAAAAATACCGTTAATGTAAAACTTGTATCAGACGAAAATATGATCATGCGTTCATATAACGGTTTGGAATTTGACAGAGAAAAATTAAAAACCTGGTTTTATTTAACCAAAGATGCCAAAGCATTTAATTTTTCACACACTGTAAAAGAAAGTGGTAAAGAAATGGTTGTAAGAACACTGCAAAAGCCCCTGCTTTTTATTTTGAAATTGAATAAATGCGAGATAATAAATAATGAGGTTTAAACAGAGTAAACAGGTTACTTCCTATATTTGTTTACTCTGGAAGATCTTTTAATAATTATCTAAAATAGACTCAACCAATACAGGGCTTCCTGCTTGCCTTAAGAGACATTATTTTAAACGTTGATCCGAACATTAGTAAACAACGTAAATTTCAGATCCCGTTTTTTTATTATAAAGATAAAATGGATACAATGTATATTGATCCTAATACTGATTAAATTAATAGTGAAAAGCTTAAAGAAGATGATAAACCTCTACAACAGATCATAAATAACTTGGTACATTACTTAAACATCCCCAGTACTACGTAGATAATATACCCACCGCTAGGTATTGATTTGATTTTTCAATTAGCTGATATTTACATCAACTAAAAAACCAAATCAAATGAAAAAAAATTATTTTAAAACATTAATTGTTGCTGCAGGATTAATTTTGACGCAACCAACTTTAAATGCACAAACGTGGTCGCTTGTTGGCACGGGTATGAGCGGAGATGTAAACTCCACTGTTGTCTTTAATGCCGAGCTATACGCAGGTGGCGCGTTTACAATTGCCGGTGGAAGCCCT
>JBDSFC010000318.1:0-2658 GCA_039919745.1 Bacteroidia bacterium
CGGGTTATTTTTATTTCTGAAGTATTCGGTGAAAGATGCCGCGTAGATCCCACCGGTAAAGAGTACCAGGTAATATACTTTTCCTAATTTTTCGCCAAATAAAACAGGAAAGAAACCTTCTTCTAAAGCCAGGCCAAAACTATAAAGGGCCAAACAGTTAAATGCTAAATGAATAAAATCACCATGAATAAAAGCATGGGTTAAAAAACGGTAATGCTCTTTGATATGATAAATAGAATACGGATGAAATAAATATTTATTCATTGTATTCCTGTCGTTAAAACAGTAAACAGAAAAAACCAAAATGATAATTAAAAAAGTATAGGTTATCATAATTAAGCCTTGGCCTAAATTACCCTTTATTTAGCTAAGTTCTTATCCTTATCTAAAAATTTATTAATAGCAAAATGCCCAAGATAAATAAATGGAATAAGGCCAATGGCGATCATCAATTTAAATGAATATCCCCAACTGGCATTATGAATAAACTCATCCACTGTCCATTTACCCGGCAAAACAAAAGCAACATACTGCACAACAAATGTATCTACCAACTGGCTGATAACTGTACTGCCTGTAGATCTCAGCCAAATTAATTTATTACCGGTGCGGTGCCTGAATAACCAAAACACATACACATCCACCATTTGTGATAACAAAAAAGCGATGATACTTCCAACAATGATCCATTGACTTTGGCCAAAAACAATCCTAAAATTTTCGTCGTTAACAGGACTAAACGGAACCGCGTTAATATTTAGCCCGATAGAAATTAAAATAAAAGTATAAGCAATTAAACCAACCGTAATGTATGTGAGTTTTCTTACACCTTGTTTTCCATAATGCTCGTTAATTAGATCGGTTAAAATAAAAACAACCGGCCACATAATAATACCAATGCTTTGAGTAAACAAACCAAAGAACTGGATCAATTTTCCACCAATTAATTCAGCAACTATGGCATTGGTAATAAAAAATCCGGCTAAAATTATAAAAACAAGATCCTTACGCTTATTAAAATCCATAATTAATTTAAACTGCTTGCCGGTTAAATAAATAAAAGATCAAGAGGCAAATGAAAGTACTAAAAATAATATTTAAAAATGCGTATAGATGCAAGCCTTGTTTAAATAGCATAAAAGTTTCATAACCAAAAGATGAAAATGTACTTAAACCACCACAAAAACCTGTTATAATAAGCAATTTGATATTTGCATTTGTCTCGTTTCCAGACTGATTTAACAGGTCTTTTGTTGAAATTAACCAAAGAGTAAGCGCAAAAATGATACATGAAACCACATTTGAAACAAAAGTAGCCAAAGGTAAAGACGTAGTGATCTTAAGAAAGCCTAAACCTATTATGTATCTAAGCACGCAGCCTATTCCACCACCAATAAAAACTAACAAAAAATTCATTATTTATTCTTTGATCTTTCAAATTTAAGGCATTTTCAGCTATTTAACAGGGCTATTTGATTTAAATCTTTGATTTTGTATATTCGTACACAACCAAAACAGATTATGGCCCAAATAAATTTAAAAAGTAAGTTAAGTACTAGTTCTAACTTATTAATAGTAACCGATAAATTTTTGAGTTCAACGGATTTTTCTTTTCCAAAAGATGTAAGTGATTATATTTTAAATGAATTAAAAAAAGAAGATAAAAAAACGATCTCCTTAAATCATCTCGGAAGATATATTTCTATTATCGTTATCAATTCTAAAAGCGACTTAAACGCTGTAAAAGAAAAAATACGTAAACATGCAGCTACTGTTACTGATGCTTTAAATGCACTAAAAGAAAAAGAAGTTTTTGTGTATAATCAAACCAGGCTTTCTGCCCTTTCACTTGCAGCTGCAGAAGGACTTGCCCTTGCAAATTACCAGTTTAACCGCCACATTACCAGTGTTAAAAAACCTGTAAATACTTTACAAACAATTACCGTGGTTGGTTCTATTGTAAAACCAAACGACATTACTAATTTAAATATTGTTATTGATGCCACCTATAAAGCAAGGGATCTTGTTAACGAACCGGTAAATATTTTAAATGCTACTGATCTTGCCAACGCTTTTAAAACCATGGGCAAACAATCTGGTTTTAGTGTAGAGGTTTTAAACAAAGCAAAGATCACACAATTAAAAATGGGTGGCTTGTTAGCTGTTAATGCCGGTAGTGTTGACGAACCTACTTTTAGCATAATGGAATACAAACCAAAAAAAGCTAAAAATAAAAATCCATATGTTTTGGTTGGTAAAGGTGTTGTATACGATACCGGTGGTTTAAGTCTTAAGCCAACGCCAAACAGCATGGACAGCATGAAATGTGATATGGCAGGTGCTGCTGCTGTTGGATGTGCATTATACGCAATTGCAAAAGCAAAATTAAATATTCACGTAATTGGTTTAGTACCTGCAACTGATAATCGCCCGGGCTTTAACGCCTTTGCTCCCGGTGATATTATTACTATGATGGATGGCACTACTGTTGAAATGCTTAACTCAGATGCTGAAGGACGCATGATACTTGCTGATGCATTACATTATGCAAAGCGTTATAAACCTGAATTAACGATCGATCTTGCCACATTAACCGGAGCTGCAGTTGCAGCTATTGGTACTTTTGGTATTGTTGGAATGGGAAATGCAAAACAGAGG
>JBDSFC010000323.1:0-3982 GCA_039919745.1 Bacteroidia bacterium
CAGTACCTGCCATTGATTTTCACGAATTGTATTACAATGCCAATTCTGATAAAGAATTAATTGGCGGAAGTGTTCCTGCAACAGAACACTCGGTAATGTGTATGGGCACAAAAGATAATGAGATCGCAACTTTTGAAAGATTGATTTCTACTTTGTATCCGAATGGAATTGTTTCGATCGTTTCAGATACCTGGGATTTTTGGAAAGTGATCACTGAATTTTTACCGGAATTAAAATCAAAGATCTTAGCACGTAATGGTAAAGTAGTTATTCGTCCTGACAGTGGAGATCCTGTAAAAATAATTATTGGTGATAAAGATGCTACTCCGGGAAGTCCGGAATTTAAAGGCGCTATCGAATGTATGTGGGAAACCTTTGGAGGAACTATTACCGATAAAGGATTTAAATTATTGGATTCACACATCGGTTTAATTTACGGTGACAGTATTACGTTAGCAAGACAAAAAGCAATTTTAGAAGGTCTAAAAGAAAAAGGTTTTGCTTCATTCAATGTGGTTCTAGGAATTGGTTCTTATACCTATGAATATGTTACACGTGATACTTATGGTTTTGCGATGAAAGCAACCTATGGTGAAGTAAATGGTGAGCCAAGAAATATTTTTAAAGATCCAAAAACGGATGACGGCACCAAACGTTCAGCAAAAGGATTAATGCAGGTTAAAGAAGTAAACGGCGAATTAAAAATGAAAGACCAGTGTACATGGGAAGAAGAAAAACAAGGTTTGCTAAAAACTGTTTTTGAAAACGGAAAATTAATGAACGAACAATCGTTATCACAAATAAGAGCACGTATCAATAAAGAGTTGGAAAAAGAAGCCACTATTTTAAATGCATAAAATTGAAATTATAAAGGCAGATATTACGCAACTTAAAGTGGATGCCATTGTCAACGCTGCCAACAACTCGTTAATGGGTGGTGGCGGTGTTGATGGCGCCATTCACAAAGCTGCCGGAAAATTGCTTTTAGAAGAATGCAGAACATTAAAAGGTTGCGCAACTGGTCAATCTAAAATTACAAAAGGATATAATTTACCGGCAAAATTTATAATTCACACCGTTGGTCCGGTTTGGAATAACGGAACACAAAATGAAGAAACGCTTTTAACTTCTTGTTATAGCACTTCTTTGCATTTGGCTTCTGAAAATAATATTAAAACAATTGCCTTTCCGTCTATTAGTACAGGTGCTTATCGTTTTCCTTTTGATAAGGCCGCAAAAATTGCATGGCAAACGATTTCCGGTTTTTTAAATGAAAATTCGAATATTGAAAAAGTGTTTTTAGTTTGTTATAGCGATACTGACTTAAAACAAATGCAGCGAGAGATCGCCCGCTTATGAAAACAGATGTTATAAAACTTTACCGTCCTGTTGGTCAAATCGAAATGGACCTGATCAAAGCTTCGGATTATAAAAAATTTCCGCCACGTTTATACTGGCAACCGATTTTTTATCCTGTGTTAGATCATGATTACGCCTGCACTATTGCAAGGGAATGGAATACAAAAGATGAAGCAAATGGTAGTGTTGGTTATGTTACTGAGTTTAGTATCCCCGTGGAATATTTTCAAAAATTTGAAGTTCAGAATGTAGGTGCTCATAACCATAATGAGTTGTGGGTGCCTGCAGAAGAGCTTGAAAATTTTAATGCAAATATTATTCGGGGAATAAAAGTGATAGATGCTTATTATGGTAAAAATTTTATCGGCGAAAAATATTTATAACAAACTCGTTCCTTTTAAATTCCTGTTAATAAGGTCCTGATCTTTTTAGGTAAGGCATCCAGCAAAACAGCTTCGCCAGGGTTTTGAGAATCATAAACCAAAGGCTCTTCGCTCTCATCGCCCAGGTTCTGGATTTTATGGCTTCTTACAAATGCCTCCTGCATATTTCCATCCTTTGATCTGTATTGGAAAAAAACTTTATAAACTGTTTGTTTATTTATTTTTGTGTTGGTAGGTTCTTTACGTATTACTTTTCCGGTAGTTAATATGCCGTTTTGCACCAGGTAAATATTTTTTTTTCCGCGCTTTATTGAGATCAGTAAAAAAACAAAACCAATTATTGGAAAAATACAAGTAAACGGAACAACAATAAAACTAAAAGGAGCGGCTCGCATGCCTTGTATCCTCGATAGCTCCGGTTCTTTGTCAACATACTGAACCAATACAGAATCGCCTTCTACCAGGCTTTCAGATCTCGAAAAAGAATGCCCCGTATATACTTTATTATTTAATTGATATTGATACGCATAATCATAGATCCGTCTTTTATTTTCTTTATTATTTGTTTCGATCATAGAAGTAATCGTTCCTTTTACAGCAGGATCATTTTCCTTAAAAGTAAATGCTGATCTAAAATCGGCGGATACACCAAATACGATCGGAAAAATACTTCCAAATAAAAAGAATCCTAATCCCATTCCGGCAAAAGGGTTACTGAAAAATATCCGCAATTTTAAGCCAATAGAAATTGTACGCGGCAGATCGAAATCAGATAATGAAGTATAAGGTTTAATAATTGCCATGGTATTTGCTATAATTAAAAATACTGCTTTTTTATCTTATTCAGGAAATATATCTTTCAACTGCCTTTGATCTTTGTTTCAATTCTTTCCAATCCCTTTGTAATGCCAGACTTTAAAAGTTTGCCATAACCATCATCCGGTAAAAGTTCAACAAAGGAATTCGCTTCGTTATAGAATAATTTTGCCTTCTCAAAATTTCCGAGATCTTCATGGCCTTTGGCAATATTTAAATAAAGAGAAGGGAAGGCACCGGTTATATCTTCACCATTTATTTTTAATGCACAGTCCAAAGCTGTCTCATCCCATTTTAATTTATCGTTTATGTTTTTTTGCCTTCGTGCTAAATAATGCGCTGCAATAAACTTCTCCATTTCATTTTCTGCTGAATCCCATGCTTGTTGAAAAAGCTTTTCGGCTTCCTGCATTTTATTCAGGCCTTCCATTTCCATGCCTTCAGCACAGAGTTTTACTATTTTATTTTCAGGATCAAATTGCATGCTATAAAAATATTGTATTTTTTTAAATTATTTAATTCTTTTTTCAGGATATTTCTGTCATCAATTTTCCATGATGATTTTAGTTATCACTTTTCCTTGATGACGGCAATGCGAAACATTGAACAAGGTTGTGCAGAGGCGTAATTAAAAAATATTACTCCATTTTTTCATAAAAAGTTTCGTCATTACTTTTTCCTTGATGAAAAAGTAATCAAAAAATCAAGGCTCACAAATAAGTTCCTTGATTTAGCGATTTTTATTTTTTTCTGTCGCCCTGAATTGAACAGCATCGAAATTTCTACCTGGTCAGGGCTCAAAGTAATTCTAAAATGGAATATTGCCTAAATACAAAACTCTTATTTACATTTTAGAATTACCAGTAGTTAAAAAATAAAAAACGTAAATCTTACGGAATTTCTTTGAGGCCACTACGCATTGTTTGCTTGCGCGAACAATAATCCGTAAGCAAACAATACCGAACGTCCGCGTAAGCACCCAAAGTATCCTCCTTTGGAGGAGGTGCCCGGAGGGCGGAGGAGGAAACGTTACCTAAGCTACACCTTTATATGCAAACAAACCACTTGTAAAGCCAAAACCACCTCTTGCTGAAAAGCCATAAATTACCCCGTTAAAAATAAATAACTTTATATGTAACTATTATTCATTTTTAAATTATATAGTTATGGAACGATTGATTAATTTAGGTACTTACCTCAGCATCTCGCTACTAATGTTGTTAGCATACGGATTTTTAATAGTGACATTAGAATAATTCCGTCACAAGGTCACTAATTTCACCTGTCTTAAAATTTAATTGTAAAAATACTGTGCAATTAGTGGTCTAAAAACTCACCTGGTACACATCGCTTTTATTGCGTTGAATGTTCTTAACTTCAAAGCCACCGTCTTGTGGGATAATTTCTTTGAGATCAAAAACAGC
>JBDSFC010000227.1:0-2805 GCA_039919745.1 Bacteroidia bacterium
CTTCTGCAAAAGTAGCGTTAGGATAACTTGATGCACTTGGAGTAGAAGCAACCGTTGTATAATTGCTGGCTGCTACTGCAGTGTTAGTTGCTAAAGTAGAGAAATCCCAAAAAGTATTCGGGCCAAAACTATTATCTAACACTCCGGTAGAATCATAACGTTGAGTGGGATAATTATCGCCAATTACAGGTTCATTAAATGCTTTTGTTAATGTTAATTGCGCATGCGAAATTTGAGTAAAAAGTAATCCTGATAAAATAGCAAAGTAGATTTTTTTCATGTTTTTGATTTTATTTTAGAGATAAAAATAAGAAAAAAAACCTGCTACCCAACAAAATTATGGCAAAAGGGAAAAAAATGGCACTAATTGGATTTAAAATAAAAATTAAACGCAAAATAGAAAGGCAAATGTTAAATTAAAGCCACTAATTGCACTAATTTCACAAATCGCTATTTAGGCTAGAGTCTTGGTTTTTTAATTTATGTAATTTATTTTTTTCCGAGGCGATGTCGCCTTGAAAAATTATTTCACTAAACGAGTAACATATAAGATTTTATAGAAGGACAAACTTTTGTAATTTGTGAAATTCGTGGCTAATCTTCAATCATGAATAAGCTCATTGAACATTTTCAATAAAAAGCTTATGGTTTATCTCAAATGGGCTGATCTTTTCTTTTAATTCCTTAAAAAAAACAGTACCGTATTTTAAATAAAATCCTGAAAAATTCTCAAAGCGCTCTTGTGGTACAGCATTCGGAAATAATTTTTGTTTAACACCATTTATTTGATTGATCTCTGTTTCAGAACGCTGCTTTAATGCTTTGTTGGCTTTTGCAACCAAAATATCTACACCATTAATTGTTTTTTGAAGCTCTGCTAAAGCCGCTGCATTTAATGTTTTATCTACCGCACTTATTTTTTCAATTACATTCTTATATAATTCAGAAAGCTTTTCCTTTTCCTCATCTAATGCAATTACATTGTTTGTTTTTAATTGGAAAGTATTGATCAGTTCCTGTGCTTCTTTAAAAAAATCTTCCGGCTTAAAATGTAATTTATCCATTTTATTTTTTGTACCGCTTTCAACGACTGTTACAAAATTACGCGGCATTAATATTGGAAACAGAATGTTTAAAGTGTCAAACATTTTTTTGTATTGCAGCCAATAGGCCAACTCTCCCGGGCCGCCAACGTAAGCAATGTTTGGTAATATCAATTGCTGGTAAAGAGGTCTCAACACAACATTCGGACTGATCTTTTCCGGCGCAGTGTTTATAATATTTTTTAATTCCTGTTCTGTAAAAGTAAGATCTGTGCCAACAACAGAATAATTTGCGCCTGTTTTTTCAATACGCGCTCTTAAATTATTATCAATGTAAAAACAATTAATTGGCCTTGGATTAACCTGCGTGGTGTAACCCATTTTATTTAACGCTTCAGTACTTTCCTGCACCTGCGAAAAAGTTACATTCTCAAAAATTTCTTTTTCAAGAACTGTTTTAAATTGCTGTTTAAATTGCTTGTCATGCCCGTCAACAATTACCAAGCCATATTCACCAAATAATTCGTTGGTTAAAAAACGGGTGGCATCTTTCAGGTCTTTGTGCTCTAAATAAGCTTTTTCAAATAAAGAAGAAAGATAAGTTGCATGTTCTAAGAACCCGAAATTCTCTTTTATGGTTGCAAACAGTTCTTTTAATTCCTCTGTTTTAAAATCACCAACAGCTCCAGCTTGTTTACTTTCCCATTTATAATTTTTGCCAAATACATTAAAATTATTTACCTCTTCAAAATCATGATCTTCGCTGGCCATCCAATAAACAGGCACAAAATCAAAATCAGGAAATTCTTTTTTTAATTCTTCCGCTAAATTAATAGTAGAAAAGATCTTGTAAATAAAATATAACGGGCCGGTAAATAAACACAATTGATGCCCGGTAGTTACCGTAAAAACATTTTTTTGTTTTAAGCTTTCAATTTTTTTTATTGAGGCAGGAGAGGAGTTGTTTACTAATTTACTTTGCTTTAATAAGATCTCTGCTAATAAATTTCTATCAAGATTGGAATATAAGTTTGTTTTTAAAAGTTGTGCGAAACCGTTTTTGTCAGGATAATTATTATAAAAAGACTTAAGCGTATCTTTTTTTTCTAAATAATCTAATACCAACGAATTAATTGCGCCGGTTTTTTTTAGTTCAATGGTTTCTGTTTTAAACATATTATAGTTTGCTTCCAAATGCAAGGTCGCCGGCATCACCTAAACCTGGAACAATATAAGATTGTGCAGTTAATTCTTCATCAATGGCACCACACCAAAGTGTATAATTTATACTTGGCATATTTGCTTTAAGATGATCAATTCCTACCTGGCTTGCCACTGCTGTAACAATGTGTGTGTGTTTTGGAATGCCTTTTGATAAAAGCGATTTATAAGTTAATACCATCGATGCGCCTGTTGCTAACATTGGATCGCACAGGATCAAAACTTTATCAGTAAGATCAGGACAAGCAACATATTCTAAAATTATTTCAAAAGTATTATTTTTGTGATGTCTGCGGTAAGCACTGATAAATGCATTTTGGGCTTTGTCAAAATAATTTAATAGTCCTAAATGCAAAGGTAAGCCCGCGCGCAAAATTGTACCAATTACCGGTTGATCTGCTAATTGTTGTGTATCTGCAACGCCCAGTGATGTAGTAGTTTGAACTGAATTGTATGCAAGTGTTTTGCTTATTTCGTAAGCAAAAATTTCACCCATGCGTTCTAAATTCCTTCTAAAACGCATACTATCTTTTTGTATTTC
>JBDSFC010000348.1:0-4801 GCA_039919745.1 Bacteroidia bacterium
AGAATTTTCAACTACGGGTTTTAGTTTTTCTAAGTTACCTTTCATTTGAGCAATTGAATCAACGTAATGTTGTTTTGATACTTCATCTAAATTCTCAGCTTCCGCTTTTTTTTCAATTTCCGCCACAACACTTTCCACATAAGGGATCATATCCCATGGATTATTAGGTGCATTCCAAACAAAAGTAATATTGCATTTACGGCATTTGTATTTATTGCTTTGCCAGCCTTTATCGTTCTTTTCAGTGCCTATTAATTTTAAATTTTCGTTCTTATTGCAACGCGGGCATAACGCATTATCTTTCACTAATTTTTTGAGCATTTCGCGCTCAGAAAGTATTATTTCCCTACTCTCTGCATGAATATTTATTTGTACAACAAGTTTATCGCAGGTGTCAATTAATTGTTTAAAATCTTCAGGCATTTCATTTCCTGTCGACCATTGTTCTGCTTTCTTTTTAAAAAAACTAACCAATTTTATTAACTCTCTTTCTTCCTGTTTAAGTTCCTGGCTCATAGATAAAATATTTAAATCTTATTTTAAAATGATTATTTCTGTTGTAAATTATGGACTTAGTATAAAATCATAATTGAATAACCTTATACTTCGTTATAATGGTGAATCTCTGTTACTATTAGTTTTACTCTTCCCTTGTTATCAGCTTCAGGAGATAAAGGTTTAAATTTAACGTTCTCAACAATTTCTTCGGCTTTGTATGAGTTACGTGAATATACCGTTTGAGAATAGGTATCGTTAATAGCCTTTATTAAAATAATAAATTCAGCGTCCCTTTCTTCAAGATCTTTTTTTGTTAAACCGTATAGCGGACTCTCTTCATTAACGGGGTGAACGATCGTCCAGCTTAAGGTTAAAAAATTAATGCGATTAAGTTCTAATTTTAAATTTAAGAACTCACGGCGTTTGGTTTCCGGATTATTTAATGTAATGGTCATGTTAGCTTCAGATTCGATCAATTCATATTGTTTGCGGTTAGCGATCCTAAACATGATTCCGGTAATATCTTTGTAAGGCGAGATCAAAATGTTTTTACTGTATAATAAATGGGCTTTTGGCCTTGAAAAACGACCGTATAAAACCCCTGTTGCCAATGCAAAGGTTAATAGGCCTAATAATGATTCAACTGCCGCGGCAATACTCGCTGCATTACCAATAGGAAAAATATGTCCATAACCTAAAGTAGTAATGGTTTGCGCGCTAAAAAAGAAAAGGTTCATGAATTGTTGCATAGATGTTGTTGCATCCAGGCCACCAAAATGTTCGGCGCCAATACAAAAATAAACTAAGGCAAATAAAAGGTTTACCAAAACGTAACTCCCTATAATTACTATTACAAGGCTTAGTATAGAAGTTGTGATTAGCCAATGATAAACATCAATATTTTTAATACCCATGCCCACTCTACGCACATTTATTCTTCCATCACGGTCAAAAAAACGCACCCGCTTGTTATAGTTTTTTGAACCAAAACCAAGCTCAAGCTCTTGTTTATTTTTATTATTAAAAATTGCCATTAAAATAGTTTATTAAGTAACTTTGCCAAATGAAAGGTAAATTTAATTATTATTGGTTACTTATCTTAGTCCCAGCCATTTTTATTGGTTGGTACATGTTAAGGGCAAAAGAAGGTAAACCCATTCGCTACCTGGCTTATTTTGGCCCAAAAAATGCCTTAAAAATAAATGATACTACTTACCATTCAATTCCTGATTTTGAGTTTATCGACCAGTTTAACCAAAAGGTAACACAGCAATCACTCAAAAACAAAATTTATGTAACCGAATATTTTTTTACAACCTGTGGAAGTATTTGCCCAATCATGAATACAAATCTTGAACGTGTATATAAAGAATTTAAGAACGAACCTTCGTTCATGATCGTTTCACACACGGTTGATCCGGAAACTGATTCAGTTAATGTATTAATGGAATATGCCAGGAAGCATGGTGTTACTGATAAAAAATGGTTGTTCTTAACCGGGCCAAAACCAAAACTTTATGATATTGCCCGCAAAGGTTATTTATTAAATGCAGAAGAAGGAAAAGGAGATGAAGATGATTTTATTCACACACAAAATTTTGCTTTAATTGATAAAGAGAAACATATAAGGGGTTTTTATGATGGAACAGATAGTTTGGAGATAAATCGTCTTGTGCAGGAAATAAAATTATTATTAAAAGAATATGAATTTAAAGACCACGTTGCTAATTAGTTTTTTGTTGTTTTCCTTTTTTGTTAGGAGCCAAACAGTTAGTAAGGTATATAAAATTGATGAACTGGTTAATAGAATTAATTCAGATACGCTTTACGTAGTTAATTTTTGGGCTACCTGGTGCAAGCCTTGTGTGCAGGAATTACCGTCGTTTGACAGCCTTTCAAAAACCGGTACCGTTAAAGTACTTTTAGTAAGTCTTGATTTTAAAGAAGATCTCGAAAAAAAAGTAAATCCTTTTTTACAAAAAAATAACATTAAAATGGAATGTGTTTTACTGGACGAAATTAATGGGAACGATTTTATAAATAAGATCGATAAAAGTTGGACCGGAGCAATTCCTGCAACATTGATCAAAAGCAGGAATAAACGTGTTTTTTTAGAGAAGAAACTAAATTTGTCAGAGCTTAAAAAACAACTTTCAATAGTAGAAGAATCAAAAACAAAAAATTAAATATCCAATACTTTAAAGGCCTCTGCTTTGGTATCAGAAACTTTAAACAAGGTATTTAATTTTGTGATCAGGATCAATTCATTTATTTTTTTATTCATATTGAACAGAACCGCTTCTCCACCGGCAACGCGGGCCTTGGTTAATAATTGAATAAGCGTGTTTAATCCACTACTATTCATGTAGATTAGTTTTTCCATGTCAATTGCCCATTTTGTGCAACCTTCATTAACTAATTCTTCGGCTTTTTCGAGTAAAGGTGTTGCCTGTCCTTTTTCAATTAAATTTCCACCAATTGTAATAATTGCGTGATTCTCTTTTTTTTCAACTGTAAAATCAAAAACCATAATTATTATTTTTTTAAATGTTCACAAACGCCTTTTTCCTTAAGAATTCTGCATTTTGCAAAAAAATTAAGCGAATGGTTAATTATATCAAAGTTCAACATGTCCTGTGCTGACCTTTGTATTTGTTGTATTCTGGGATCACAAAATTCGAACACATGTTCGCAATCATTACAAATTAAGTGATCGTGTTGCTTGTATTTATAGGCCTTTTCAAATTGGGCCATATTTTTACCAAACTGATGTTTAATAACCAGGCCGGCATCTAAAAGTATTTCAATATTATTATATAATGTTGCCCTGCTCACCCTGTATTTTTTATTTTTCATCATAAGATAGAGTTGCTCAATATCAAAATGCCCATTGTGTGAATAAATTTCGTTCAAAATAGCAAAACGTTCCGCTGTTTTACGGTGTTGTTGCTTTTCTAAGTACTCGGTCAAAATTTTATTTACAGCTTCCTTCGTCTCTTGGCTCATATCTAAGTTTCTAATTTAGACATTATTTAAGTTTAGTACAAATAAAAAAATAGGTCGATTTATTATGAAATTATATCCTTCAAAAAAGCTATTTCGTCAATACTATAAATTTAACCATATAGAAACATAGATTAAAAAAGGTAAACAGAGAATTTGAAGCAATGCTTCAAATTACTATGCGCATCTAATTACTGATAAAATCTTTCAAAAAAGACTATGTATCTATGTGGTTTAAAAGTAAATATTGGTTGGTCAATTCTCTATTTTATGAGAACTGTCGGAATTTAATTACCTTTATACCCATGCAATATGGTATTTGTTTACTAAGTGTAATTCCTGCGAGAAAAGAAGCCAGCAATACCAGTGAAATGGTTACTCAACTTTTATTTGGCGACCATTATAGCATTCTTGAAACCACTGAAGGTTGGATAAGGATAAAAATTGCCTACGATAATTATGAATGCTGGATAAATATCAAGCAACACAATAAGATCACAGAAAGCACCTTTAATCAATTACAAAAACAGGCTTCGGTTTATTCAAATGAACTAATACAGGTAATAAACAATAAATTAACCAAAATCAATTTTCCTATAACCATAGGCGCTTGCTTACCTTTTTTAAAAGATAAAACGTTGAGTTTTGAGTCTTTTAGCTTTGGATTTGAAGGGAATGTTTCAGCTCCAAATCAAAAAAGATCTGCCAGGGATATTATTTCAACTGCTTACTTATTAATAAACGCTCCTTATTTTTGGGGCGGTAAAAGTCCTATGGGTATTGATTGTAGCGGCTTTACACAAATTGTTTATAAATTAAACGGGTATAAATTACCACGCGATGCTTCACAACAGGTTGAAATAGGTTCTCCGTTAAGTTTTGTAGAAGAGGCAGAAGCCGGCGACCTGGCCTTTTTTGATAATGAAGAAGGCAATATCGTACACGTTGGTATTCTTTTAGACAATCAGCAGATCATCCATGCCAGTGGCTCTGTGCGTATTGATAAATTTGATCATTACGGTATTTTTAGTTCTGACACTAAAAAGTATTCGCATACGTTGAGGGTTATTAAAAAGATCCTATAGTTTTTGCCGCAGATTGCACTGATTTCACAAATCAAAAATAGAGAATTGTTTTTTGGTAATAATAATTTAATCTGTGTTATTTGTGAAATCTGTGGCTTTGATAAAGTGCATTCAATTCTATTTCTTCACATAAAACACGTCTTCGTGTTCTGAGATCTTACCATCATCCACCAATTCATTAAAGGCTTTTATCCAGGTCTCATCATTAACAGAGT
>JBDSFC010000229.1:0-4170 GCA_039919745.1 Bacteroidia bacterium
CCTGAATTATTTTGAATATCCCAGGCTTTAAAGGTAAGCTGATGATTTCCTTCAGACAATGTTTCAAAAGGGAATCTTACTTTTCCGCTTTGATAGCTGTTTAAATTGGCCTCATAATAATCATTCAAAACAGTAGGTTTACTGGAATTTGCATCCAAAACAACTGTTATATCATGGCCAATGCTGGAACCCACGGTATTAATACCGCTCGAATCGATCAGGTTGGCGTATAAAATGGGTTTTTCGTTAGTAATTCCACCGTTTACAAAACCTTTATCATTTAAATACAGGCTCATTTGTGGCCCATCATTATCAATTATCGGATTTTTAGCGCTTCCACCAACTTTTACATTTTTAGTATAACCTGCCGCATCAATCAGGCCATTGGTAGCATAATAACTTATTTTACCTGGCCCTATTGCAAAACTAATATCTTTTGGAACAATGAATGTAAATGAAAAATCACCGTTTGTAACCTGTGCTTTACCATGATATAAAATATTTTTTTGCATTGTAAAATTAAACGGTGTACCAATTGCGTTGTAATAAGAATCAGCATCATTTAATAAACAACTAACATTGTCTTCTTTATCAAAAACAGTCGGGTAAACAATGCCATTAAAGTTGGTTAATTTATTGCCTGAAGTATCCGCAACAAAACCGCTAATGGTTATTTTTGAAAGTGCTGCAATAGTATCAATACTTGTTGAAGTAACAATGTTGTTATTAATTTTTGAAGTGATCACTTTAAATTGCGGATAGGCCAGGGGCATTGCAGGATCACCCAATAAATGGAAGTTGTCAAAATAAATAGACTGGCCAAGACTTGCTTTTGTTTTTTGAACCACATCACCCAGGGCAGGCATTCTTCCATTTGGTAATTTTTTAAATAAAAATCCAAATAACGAAGTATTTAAGGAGAAATTAGTTGTAGAAAATGCCAGACGGCAAGTAGTTAATAAAGCAATTGAACCACCCTTTGCATTCAGCAAACAAAGCTCACCGGCCGATGTTCTGTCAGGGTCATCATAACGACTAAACTCGCAAGTAGCAGTTACAAATAAAGGCAACTTATTAAAATTATCAAGGCCATTAATGGTTGGTACATCCAAGATTCTTTCAGCAGTAATTCCAACTTCGCCACCATGCCCGGTGTAATTAAAAACCAAAGCACCTTTTTTAAATCTTCTTAAAAGATCTTCGGCAGCATCCGGATAACGTTGTCCGCCGGGAGTAGAAAACTGCTGGTATGAATCCAGGTAAATTTTATCAATATTATAGCTTGGGTTATTTGACTGAACAATGTTGGATAGTTGATCGGCCTGCGACATGTGTGTGGATTGATCTTCATCATCAGCCAGGTAAACTACCCAGTTCCTCCAATCTCCTAACGGTGCCGCCGTTGCCAGATTGCAATTATCGGGTGTAGATTCCTGGATCTTAAAATCAGGATCGTTCCTGTAATAATTTTCAATTTTATTTACCACATTATTCATTTCGGTTGTGTTTCTACAGATCAACCTGCCAACCCCAATATCTAATGCGCCAATGGGCTCGCTTGTAGCACCTTCAGTAGGATCCATCAAACCATAAAAATCATCAGATGCGGTACTGTTTAAAAAAGAAACTGAATTATAAGTTTCGTAAGTTGGAATTAAATTACTGTTGGTATTAACATTTCTATTAATATTATTGTAAGAGCCATCACCAAGAAGCGCCACATATTTTACCTGTTTTCCTGAAGCAATATTTCTACTATATAGCATTCTTATAAAATCCCTAATACCAACAATATCCTGCCTTCCGCTGCTGAACTCATTATAAATCTGATCAGTTGTGGCAATTATATAAGATAAACCTTCATGTTGTTGGTGTAAAGCAGCGAGACGTTGTGCATATGAAACAAAGAGTGGGTGAGTGATCAGAACATAATCTGCCTGTTGTAAATTGTGTAAATTTTGGTTGCCAATTTTACCAACAAAAGTAGGAGTATAAAAATCGGTACCTGGCGAAACCCCATAAACATTAAGAGAATCGGCACTTGCTGTAAAAGTTAATGCAGAACCGGCACTAATGTACGATTGATTGTAAGGATTGATAGGATCGGTAACATTCCATATAACAGGTGTAAATGTTGATGAATTGGTAAAGCTATAACTACAAATATTTCCGGGCGATGAAACTCTTGTATCCCTACATTCAAATTGTTTTGAAGAAAGGTTTAATTTTCTACGTGCATTAATAGTTATTTTATCAAGCCAGGCAATACAATTAGAAGTTAATTTTGTAACATTTAAGTTGATAATGTTAGGATCATTTAATAAACCTTTTCCAACTTTGGTTTGCACATCGGCATAATCAGAAAGGTAATTATTTATGTTGATAGCGCCAGTACTTAATGTATAATTTAAACCTGCGCCATTAACCTGGTAAGTCCCTCCAGCAATGCCTCTTCCAGCCATTGTTATTTCAGAAATGATAGTGTCTCCCAACACAAAACTTCCGTCCATCCAGTTAAAACCATAGTTGGTAGAAATATCAAAATATTCACCATAATATTGTCTTCCACTTTTTACAAAGTTGAGCAGATTATTTTCAGTAAAATTGTAATAATCATATGAGCTACTATTAACATTGGCCGTAGCAATTAAAGCAGGTGGAGAACTTACGCGTTTTCCGGCACCAAGATCAACATTAACAAAATAAAAACTAGTATCGCTGTAAATATTTTTATCGTGCCTGAAAATTAAACTGCCGGGAACACCCGTTTTTTTCCAGCCTGTAGAATTATTGGCGTAAAACAAAACGTAATCTGAATTATCAAAAACACCATCACCTTCACCCACCACTTGTATAGCGTTTTCTTCAAGATCATCATACCTGAACACATTATTTATTTCGGGTAACATGCGTCCACCATTACCATAAATCCTAATGTTTTGAGGGTTTAAACTTATTACATTTATACCCAAAGAAGTTAAAAAAGCTTTATCAATTTTATGAAATCCTGTTTTTGTAATACCAATTTTAAACCACTGACCGGTTGCTAAAATAGAATTGTTTTTAAAAGCGGATGCATTGCTTAAACGTCGGTTATTATCTGCAATTATTTGCCAGTTTATTGAATAATCCAGCAATTCTTCAACCTGGTTTAAATTATTTAACCGGAAAGGAACAAGTTTAAATTGATTTAAATTTTCGTTTTTACATAAACTTGGCGTCGAAATAAGTTCAAAATTTTTGGTCAAAAATTCTGAAAATTGTTTTTTAATGATACTTGCATGAGGCTCAGTAACTATTTCTGCTTTTTGGATTATTAAAGAAGGGTTTGCATTTTGATTATAGGATGTGGTCTTAGAAACAAGGTAACAAGGAAGATTGTTTTTTGTGTGATCGTAGGTGGCATTTTTGACTTCAACTTTCAACAGAACTGTATCACTTTGGGTAGAAAAAATAATGTTGGAAGTTTTCCTGCTTATTTGCTCAACAGCTGTGCTTTGGCTAATATTTTTTTGGCCTAACGAAACCCCGCTAAAAACAAAAAACGCAGCAAATGCACTATTTCTAAGAAAATTCATATATTTGAAATTTTGTAAAATTAAGTGAATAACAAGATATAAACGATTTAGACCCCAAAATATTGTTGAGATTTTATTTTTGTTTTTGAAATTGTTTTTATATATTTGTAAAATAGGTTAGGTTAACAATTTTTATGAATCGACGCATACTGTTACCATTATTAGTGTTCTCAGTGTTTTTATTAGACTTAAAAGCGCAAGATCCACAATTCACGCAATTCTACGCGAACCCTTTATACCTGAACCCTGCTTTTGCGGGAACAGCAAGGTGTCCTAGGATATGTATGAATTATCGTAACCAATGGCCGAATTTATCCGGTACTTACGTTACTTATTCAGCTTCTTACGATATGCATTTAGATGCTATAGCTGGTGGGATCGGAGCAATGGTTACCACAGATGATCAGGCTCACGGAACTTTAAAAACCACTAATGCCAGCATTTTATATTCTTATCAGGCGGTTGTAAATCGTGAATTCTCATTAAAATTTGGTATTCAGGCCACTTACCTTCAAAAATCTTTAGATAAAACAAAATTAAACTTCGGTGATATGATCGATGCCCGCAGGGGTTTTGTTTGGAATACACAAGA
>JBDSFC010000394.1:0-2599 GCA_039919745.1 Bacteroidia bacterium
GGGGAGAAGTAAATGTTTTAGGAAAACAGGTAGATAAATTATCCCCAAAAGAATTGGATGAATTACGATTAAAGATCGGTTTCTCTTTTCAGAACAGTGCTTTATATGATAGTATGAACGTAAGACAAAATCTTGCCTTTCCACTTACCATGAATTTTAAAAATTTAAGTCAGTCAGAAGTTGATTCAGCAGTTGAAGAAGTTTTAGATGCTGTTGGCCTTATAAATAAAATAAATGTAATGCCATCAGATCTTTCGGGCGGGCAAAAAAAACGTATTGGTATTGCACGTACCCTGATCTTAAAGCCAGAGGTAATGTTATATGATGAACCTACATCAGGTTTGGATCCTATTACTTGTATTGAAATTAACGAATTGATAAATAGCGTACAAAAAAAATACAATACAAGTTCAATAATTATTACACATGATCTTACCTGCGCTAAAGAAACAGGTGATAAAGTAGCGATGCTGCTTGACGGTAAATTTTTAAAAGTAGGCACTTTTGAAGAAGTTTTTAATGAGCCGGAGGAACGGGTGCAAAGTTTTTACAATTACAATTTTATACAACAACATCATGAGCGAAACATCAAATAAACGGGCGGTTAAAGTCGGCATCTTTATCTTTTTAGGAATTGTTTTCCTGGCCGCGGCTATATTGGTTATTGGTAATATCCATCAAACCTTTTCAAAAAAAATAAAAGTAAATACTTTTTTTAACGATGTTAATGGGTTACAAAAAGGCAATAATATCTGGTTCTCAGGCGTAAAGATAGGAACCGTTAAGAAAGTAGAATTTTTTGGCACCTCGCAGGTAAAAGTGATCATGAATATTGATGAGAACGCGCAACAATATATTCGCCGTGATGCAAAAGTAAAAGTAAGTACTGATGGATTGATTGGGAATAAAATATTGATGATCTATGGCGGTACTGCCAGCGCCGGCGAAATTAATGCCGGGGATACTTTAGGGGTTGAAAAGACAGTTTCAAGCGAAGATATGATGAACACATTGCAGCAAAATAATAAGAATGTACTGGATATCACCAATGATTTTAAACATATCAGTAAAAAGTTAGCGGATGGAGATGGTACTTTAGGTAAATTAATTAATGATGAAACGGTTTATAATAATATTGATAAAATGACTGCCTCTTTACAAAATGCCTCCAGGCAGGCAGAAGCGCTTTTGGGTTCTTTATCAACTTTTAGCGCCAAGTTGAATAAAAAAGGAACACTGGCCAATAGCCTGGTTACAGATACAACAACTTTCAAATCAATAAAAGAGACTATCGCAGAGCTAAATAAAATTTCAGACACGGCTGCTGTATTTGTAAGTGATCTTAAAAAAGCTTCCAATAACCCAAAAACGCCATTAGGTATTATGTTAAAAGATGAAGAAGCTGGTAGTAATTTAAAAGCTACTTTAAAGAACCTTGAAGGAAGTTCTAAAAAACTGGATGAAGACCTGGAAGGATTGCAACATAGTTTTTTATTAAAAAGGTATTTTAAAAAGAAAGATAAAACAAAATAAATTTAAATAGCACTTGTATTTTTAATTTATAAGTAGCTTTATCAAGTGTGTTTTAGTTTGATCCTTTGCAATAACAAATGAATGATTTTGTGTAAGCTGATTACTATTTATTAAAGCCCAGTTTTCGTTAAAATCAAAATTTGTTTTATTGTTCTTGTTTTTTACAACATACACAGTCTTTTGTTTAAATATGTGCGATTGAAGGTGTAATTTAAAAATCGCTTTAATAAAGCAGCAATAATATGCCGAAAACAGGCGATTGTATTTGTAAAAATCCAAAAACAAAGGCTCTTTTTCACTTACCGGCCACAAACAATTCATGTGTTTGTTAGAGATATAAAAAAGTTGTTTTTCCTCACTTAATATCGAGAATTTTATTTTTGTAACATTGTAACCGAGTTGTTCAAACGTGTTTTTCATTTTTTTATTATTTAGAGTTTTTAAATTGTAATATTTTTGCTTCCTGGTTGTTTTTACTGTCAAAATGCTTATCTCTTATATCAATAGATATCCTGTGTATCATCCCACCGGTGATGGATCCAAAACAACCAACTATTGCATCGTTTAAGTTGGGAGTACCTCTGCCTAATTTTTTATCATAAATAGTTTCTTTGCCTATCGTTATTGCTATTCCGCTTAATATTCCTACCAATGAGCTTATTCCGTGAAGGTTTGTTTTTTTATAAAGCAACTCACCTACCGAAACAGAAGCTCCCATTGCTACGTAAAAATGCTTGGTTTTATCATCTGAAATAATTTGTCCACGAACCTGTATTACAAATAATAGTAATATAATAGTTTTCATAATTTTAGTTTTTAGTGAATATTAAATACAATCAATTTTTTCTATTTCTTTTTTTTTAGAACTTAAACTATCTAAAAAATATTTTATTTTCTCAAGGTCGTTATTGTCTTTGAGCATATAACCACAAATATTATAGTTTAAAACATCAAAGGAATTTTTCGCGATTGAATGCTCGGATAAGATTATCACAGGAATGATCGGATGATAATACTTGATCTTTTCCAGAAATTCAGATCCTGATTTGTCATCCATCCCCCTGTT
>JBDSFC010000395.1:0-3599 GCA_039919745.1 Bacteroidia bacterium
ATGTTGTTTCTAAAGTTAAGAACAGGGCAACAACAACAGTAGAATATGCCGCTAAAATTGGCGCAGATCTTATTGTTATTATGACCGACCAGGATGCTGAACTAAGCGGATTCTTTTTAGGGCCATATTCTCAACAAGTAATTCACTTAAGTAAAGTACCGGTAATTTGTATTCGTCCGGTTGTTTCAGAAACCGATGGAAGTATTTTAGGTGGTACAAGCGGTGTGTAATTAAATTTGTTTTAAAATACATAACATGAAAAAATTATTTTTAGCTCTTTTTAGTATAGTATCTTCTTTTGGCTTTTCTCAAAAGCAGGCTGAAGTAAGCCTTGATCTTTTAGATGGAAATGTTATAAAAGGTACAACCAGTCTTTCAGATATTGAATTGGTAACAGCGTTTGGAAAATTACAAATTCCTGTTTCAAAAGTAAATCATATCGAAATTGGTATTGGAAAAGATAATTCAGTTAGTGAAAAAGTAAAAAGTAATTTAAAGATCTTATCTACCAGTAATGTTGAGGATACAAGAAAAGGTGCTTATAATGATCTTGTAAAGATCGGTATTAAAGCCGTCCCGTTTATCCAGGATTTTTATAACGATCCAAAAAATGTTTCTTCTGACGAATCGTATACAGGCGAATTTACAATAGACAATGCTTTAACAGAAATAGAATCTACAAATAATATTTCCGGTGAAAGTCCAAAAGAAGATATTTTAACCATTGATGGTATTTATATAATGGGAGGAAATTATAATTTTACCAAACTCGATATTAAAACAGAGTACGGTAGTTTAAGCGTTCCAAAAGAGAAGATAAAAACTATTGATATTTCAATAGCAATGGAGCCGGGTTCTGGCGAGTATACTTATAAATTAAATGCAACAAAACATATTAGCGGCAATACAAATGGCGGTTGGTTAAAAACAGGTGTTACTTTAAAGAACGGACAACGTTTTTCTCTACAATCGAATGGTGAAGTAACTTTATCAAGTTTAAGTAATTCTAAATACAAGCCAGATGGAAGCAGTAAAGCTGAAACGGCAACTGAATGGTCAAAACCATACGGTAATGAGGATGATGCATCAAATGCAGGTACTTACCCAAGCTATGGGCAGGTTGTTTATAGAATTGGAGACAGTACTACTGAAAATTTAAAAGCAGGTGGAAAATATACCGGAACCGCGAAAAAGAGCGGCATGCTTTATATCTCTATCTACGAAACGGTTTATAATGCTGCTAACAAAGGTAGCTACAATGTTAAGCTGAGTTTAGGAAAATAAATTTCATGTTTCCTCCTGGTTACAACACAAGCGTTGATCTTAAAATAGACTGGAGCGATCTGGATCTTTTTGGCCATATAAACAACGTGGCTTTTTTCAAATACATTCAATCTGCAAGAGTTAACTATTGTGAATCGATTGGATTAACTTCTATTAATGAAGAAAATAAATTAAGCTTTATAGTGGCGGCAATAAACTGTTCTTTTAAAACACCGTTAAGATACCCCGGTAATGTAAAAGTATACACCAAAACAGATTGGATAAAAAATTCTAGTTTGCAATTATCACACGTTTTAGTTGATGATAAAGGCCAGGTAACTGCAGAATCTACGGATGTTCTAGTGATTTTTGATTACACAAAAAAAATAAAAACAACAGTCCCTTCCGAATTAAAGTTGCAAATAGAACAACGTGATAATAAGAAGTTTTAATTAAGCTCTGGATTTTCAAAAAAACTATTATATTTAAAATGTGAAACAAAACATTTTAAAATTTTATTTTCTTTTTTGTTGCCTTCCTTTTTTATTTTTCGCCCAAAGTAATAAAGATTCGCTTTTAACCATTCTTAAAAGCTCAGTTCATGATACTGTAAAGATCAATACTTTATTGATTTTGGGTTCTTCAAACGGTGACCCAATAGACGCATTAAAATATTGCATACAATTAAAAAATATTTCAGAAAAGTTAATTAATTCATCTAACTCTGTATTAAAGAACAAAGGTATTTCCGCAAAGGGAAGTTATCTTACCAATTACGGTTACTATTACGACATGGTTGGTAATACTGATTCTGCCACCTATTTTTTTGATATTGCCAATGAATGGTGCTTAAAGTATAAGCTCGATCAATCAAGAGCTGGCGCATTGAATGGTTTAGGAATGATCTACCAGGCAAAAGGTGATCATGAAAAAGCGTTAAAGATCCTGGAAGAATGCCGTGTACTTTTCGCAAAAACAAAAGATGAAGGTGGTTTAGCTTATTGTCAGAATAATATTGCTTACATCTACCAGGAAGAAGGTAAGACGGAAAAATCACTAGAATACTTTAATAATAGTCTTAAAATTTTCGAAAAAATAAAAGACGAACAGGGAATTGCATATACGCATATTAATATTGGTTATATCTACCGTAAAAAAGGCGATGTAAAAAACGCTTTAGATCATTTTCATTCGCATCAAAAATTGGTTGAAAAAAATAACGATCTGCAGGGAATGTCATCTGCCTATAATAATATTGGCGCTTTGTTCCGGGATATACAGGATACAGCAATGGCCAGGTTATATTATCTTAAAAGTTACGAAACTTCTTCAAAGTCAGGACTAACGCAGCAAATGGCTGTTGCAATTTTAAATATCGGGCAGGTGATGAACGATGCTAAAAATTATCCTGCTGCCTTGGAAAATTTCAAAAAATCTCTGAGGATAAATTTGAAAGCAGACGATAAAAACCTGATAGGGGCAAATTATAATAATATCGGTGGCGTATTTCTTAAAATAAATCAGTTGGATTCTGCTGAAGTTTATTATACAAAAGCACTGCAGGTATATAAAGACCTTAATTCGGCGGAAGGGATCACGAATAGTTCGAGAAACATGGCTACTATTGAATATAAAAAAGGAAATTTTGTCAAAGCTGAAGAATATGCTAAAGAAGCGTTTGAACTTGCGACGAAACATAATTATGCATCTTCAATTTTTAATGCAGCTTATATACTAAGCAAAGTGTATAAAGCAAAAAATAATATTCCACAAGCGTATTATTATTTTGAAATTTATGTGAATAAACGTGATAGTTTAAATGATCTTGAAACGCAAAAGTCAGCAGTAAAACAGGCTATGCGTTATAATTATGAAAAAAAATCTGCTGCAGATAGTTTAAATGTAGCTAAAGAAAAAATAATTTCAGATGCTAAACTGAAGCAGGAAGAAAGTCGCAGATACTGGCTAATAGGCGGTTTGGTATTGATTGCCATATTTTCTTTTTTCATGTACAAACGGTTTTTAATTGCGCGCAAACAAAAAATAATTATCGAAAAACAAAAAATATTGGTTGAGGTTAAGAACAAAGAAATTACGGATAGTATTAATTATGCTTACCGTTTGCAAAAAGCTATTTTCCCTTCTGAAAAAGTATGGAACTCTGTTTTTATAGAAAATTTTATTTTATATAAACCAAAAGATATTGTTGCCGGCGATTTTTATTGGATGGAATTCGCCTCACCAGATCTAATATTTGTTGCAGCAGCAGATTCAACTGGGCATGGGGTTCCGGGCGCGATGGTATCTGTGGTGTGTAGTAATGCTTTAAATAGGGC
>JBDSFC010000443.1:0-2559 GCA_039919745.1 Bacteroidia bacterium
TTTCAATTCTAATATTACAGTAATGCCAAATCCCAGCAGTGGATTATTAAGTTTGATATTTACATTACCGAAACAGGAAGATGTGAATGTGAGGATCTTCAATCCATTAGGACAACAGATCTCTTCAGACAGAATTGAAAATGTTACCAATAACATGATCAATATAGATCTGAGCAACCGTGCAGATGGAATTTATTTTATTGAAGTTTCGAACGGAACTGAACGCGTAATAAAGAAAGTAATTATTAGCAGGTAATCACACTTTGATAATTTTTAAAGCCCATCCTTTTACGGATGGGTTTTTTGTTTTAGAACAAAATCGTAACTTCATACTTTGATAAGTTAACCACATTATAAAATAACCACATTGGCACATAGATATAAAAAATCAAATAAAAATAAATAAAGTAAATACATAGCATTGAAGCAACGCTTCAATTATGTGCTACTTAAATTTAACTTAGGTATGCCGAAAACAAAAACCTATGTATCTATATGTTTTAAAAAGTAAACAATATGAAACTATACTCAATAAATAGCGGGCATTTTAAATTAGACGGTGGCGCCATGTTTGGCGTTGTACCAAAGTCTATCTGGAACAAATTAAATCCTGCAGATGAAAACAATATGTGCAGCTGGGCTATGCGTTGCTTATTGATAGAAGACGGTAACCGCCTGATCTTAATTGATAATGGTATGGGAAATAAACAGGATGCTAAGTTTTTCGGCTACTATTATTTACATGGAAATGATACGCTAGAAAAATCGTTGAATAAGCATGGTTTTAGCAGTGACGATATAACGGATATGGTGTTGACGCATTTACACTTTGACCATTGCGGAGGAAGTATTAAATATAATAGTGATAGAACAAAGTTGGAGCCTGCATTTAAGAACGCAAAATATTACAGTAATAAAAAACATTGGGATTGGGCAATGAATCCTAACCCAAGAGAGAAAGCCAGTTTTTTAAAAGAAAATATTTTACCGATACAGGAAAGCGGGCAATTGACTTTTATTGACAGTAATACAGAATTAATTCCCGGGTTAACTTTTTTAGAAGTAAATGGCCATACCGAAGCCATGATGCTGCCAATAATTAATTACAATGATACTACGATAGCCTATATGGCCGATCTTATTCCTAGCGCAGGCCACATCCCTATTCCATACGTAATGGGCTATGATATGCGTCCACTTGCAACATTACAGGAAAAAGAACTGATATTAAACAAAGCAGCCGAAAATGATTGGAAATTATTTTTCGAACACGATCCAACTGTTGAATGCGTGAGCCTTGAAAGAACAGAAAAAGGTGTTAGAAAAAAAGAAAGTTTTCTATTGAGCGAACTTTAAAAAAGGTCCCTATTTAAAATCTTTCAAACAATTTCAAGAACTCATCTTTCTTTCTAAAAGAAACGTCTATCAATTTATCGTTTGACATTAATACCTGGCTATCGGTCTTTAAAAATTTCTGTACAAAATTCACATTCACAACAAATGATTTGTGACACCTGAAAAAAATCGGATTAGTAACCAATAACTCTTCAAATTCACCGAGGTTTTTTGAAGAAACAATACGTTCGTTTTTAGTAGTATAAATATTGGTATACTTAAGATCGGCTTCACAAAAAATAATATCGTTGCTATTTACAAATACATAACCATCGTTACAAGGAATAGCAATTTTATTAATGTTTACAGAAGGAGTTGACATGTTTTCCAATAAGACCTCAATCTTTTTTTGATTAAAAGCAATTTGCCGGGTTTTCTCAAATTTATTTACCGCATCAATTAATTCTATAGCGCCTACAGGTTTTAAAATGTATTCGAGACAAGAAGCTTTAATAGCGCGCATAGCGTATTTTTCGTGAGCTGTAGTAAATATTATATGCAGGTTAGTATCTTTTACTTTATCAAGAATTGCGAAGCTTAGTTGATCTTTTAATTCAATGTCTAAAAAAATAAGATCGGGTTTTAACTCATTAATTAAAGTAATACCTTCTTCAACAGAAGAGCCTGTAGCAATTACTGTCAGTTGTTTACAATATTCTCCTATAAGTTCTTTTAAAACTTCTATGCATGAATTTTCATCGTCTATAATAACCGTTTTTATCATATGCCCCCTTTAAAAATTTTCAATAAGCGGTAATTTTATTTTTATAAGCGTTCCGGTACTAATGCTGTTGTCATTAACATCCATAATTTCAAAACAATCTGTATCCGGTAATCCGTTAGCACTACATGTGCTTTTTATCCTGTTAATAGTGATATCAATCCCTTTTGATATATGACCACCTTCGCTATTCGTTTTGTTGTTATTAGCTTCTTTTCTTCCCACCCCATTATCTTTTATTTCCACATACAAATATGAATGCGGTCTTGCAGTTCTTTTGTAAATAGAAATAAGCAATTCTCCCCCTGATGATCTTGGTGATAGGCCGTGTTTAATTGCGTTCTCAATAAAAGGCTGTATGATCATTGGAGGAAGCAACGTGTTTTCTTCGTCAATATCTTTCTCAATATTGAATTGGTATATAAATAAATTATCAAAGCGTG
>JBDSFC010000469.1:0-5337 GCA_039919745.1 Bacteroidia bacterium
CTTTTGTGAAAAAGTTGGATGCGCTTGGTGTAACTGATCCTTATCCTGTGCATTTAAAAATTGACACAGGGATGCATCGTTTGGGTTTTGAAGAAAAAGATCTCGGGAAATTAATTCTTGAACTGAAAAATTTCCCTCAATTAAAAATAAGATCGGTCTTCTCGCATTTGGTTGGAACAGATAATGCAGAGCTGGATAATTTTACAAATGAGCAAATAACAGTTTTTGAAAAAGTGGTTTCTGCAATAGAAACAAATTTGGGCTATACAGTTATTAAACATATTTGTAATTCAGGCGGTATCACACGTTTCAAAAACGCGCATTACGACATGGTGCGTCTTGGAATTGGAATGTATGGAGTTGGCGTTCATAAAGAGGAACAAAATCGTTTAGAAAATGTTGGAAGTCTCATTACACGTATCAGCCAAATTAAAAATGTAGACAAAGATCAAACGGTTGGGTATAACAGAAATGGCAAATTAGATAAGGATACTAAAATTGCTACGATCCCAATTGGTTATGCTGATGGTTTTAATCGCGCTTTAGGTAATGGTAAACACGGTGTTTACATTGGTGGAAAATTCTGCAAAACGGTTGGTAATATTTGTATGGATATGTGCATGATAGATATTACTGAAATAAATTGCAATGAAGGAGACGAAGTAATTATTTTTGAGAACTCCGAACAAATAAATAAAATGGCAGCTGCATTAAATTCTATTTCTTATGAAGTGCTCACCAATGTTTCTGCACGAGTGAAACGTGTTTATGTGCAAGAGTAGTGTTGTAACTTTTTATTTTCCAAAAAATAGTTTGTTATTCCGGAATCAATTAATGATAATTTTTCCTTGATTTACTAATCCTGACTTATTTGTGATTTTATATAGGTACATACCTGCTTTTTTTGAGTTTAAATCAATAGAGATTTGCGGCTCTTTAAATTCACTTTCAAAAATTACTCTGCCAAACAAATCATAAAATACAATTTTGTTTTCGCCATTTAATCCTTCGAAATTAATTTTGCCGGACGTGGGATTTGGAAAAATTGAAATTTTATCAATCGCATTTTCTTTTACTCCTAAAGGGCCGCAGTAATTCGAAATATGACTTACAGCAATAGGTGTAGTTTGTATCGTGTTGTTAAAAAGTCCACCTGCATATAGACAGGAATTATAGACTGCCAGTGAAAATAAACTTACATCAAAGCCATCAATCCCACCAATTTTATTCCAATTGGCACCATCCCAAGTGGTAATATTAAACCTTACAGTGCTGCCCGCCCCGCTAAAACCACCCGCAACTATAAGTTGATTATCATATACCAATAAAGCACGTGGACCATTGTTACTGTTATTTGGAAATATGCCACCACCAACTGTGATCCAATTACCGCCTGATAATTTTGATAATCCATTTACGCAGTTTCCGGCATAAAGCTCTCCGTTGTATTCGCATAGCGACATTACACTTATGTTGGAGGCAGCACAATCTGTAATATAGCCGGCGGCAGACCAGTTAGAGCCGTTCCATTTCGCAACATTAGCGGCCAGTATACTTGGCATCGAAAAAAAGCCTCCGGCGTATAATTCATTGTTATATACGGTAAGAGCTCTTACATCTGTAAAAGCAGGAGCATGGCTAAGTCCTGATCCTAAGGGCGACCAATTTGTTCCATCCCATTGGGCAATATTGTTAGCCGGAACTCCTGAAATGGCCGTAAAATTTCCTGCGGCGATCAACTTGTTATTATAAATAATTAAAGCGCTAATATAAGGGCCTTGCTGAGACATAGTATCCGATGTCATTGAGCTAACAATGGGTGCCCATGAAGTACCATTCCATTTAGCGATGTTACATAGTGTTGTTGTGCCTGAAGCGGAAATTGTTCCAGCCGCAATTAGGTCGGAATTATAAACAGTAAGCGCACTCACAATAAATGGACCATTTGTACCATTTAATCCCTGTCCAAGAGTTGACCAATTGATACCATCCCAGGCAGCAATGTTCTGAGCAGCATTACCTCCTGCAATTGTAAAACTGCCCCCAACAATAAGTTTATTGTTGAATGTTGTAAAAGAACCAGCGCCGCCTGACAAGCCTGTAGTAAGGCTTTGCCATTGGGAGTAGAAATTTAAGGTAGCTAACAATATTCCTGCAATTAGAATATTTTTTGTGGGGAAATATTTTTTCATTGATGTCATCTAATTAAATTTACATAAAGCATTTTTCTGAATATATTAAACTCAATTTGTAAAGGAAAGATACAATTTTTTTTCGCAATTAGCAATAGATATTTCTTTAACCTAAAGTAGTAACAAATTTCGCTGGGTATTTTTTACATGAAGAATATTCCACCACATTTCAAACGGCTGACAATCTTGTATGTATGCGCTCATATTATATATCTCTGAAATAAACTGCAATGAAGGCGATGGGGTAATTATTTTTGAGAGCTCCGAACAAATAAATAAAATGGAAGCCGCATTAAATTCTATTCCTTATGAAGTGCTTACTAATGTTTCTGCACGAGCGAAACGTGTTTATGTGCAAGAGTAGTTTTTAAACGAATATTGTCTGTAAGACTTGAGCGAACAGTATGTTAGCTGTTCGTTCTTTGCAATTTAGTAACCGCTTTAATTTTATTTATGCAAAGCTTATTTTCGGGATTTAATTTTAGTGAGTTCTTGTAGTTTTCTAATGCCATGGCGTATAATTTATTTTTCTCGCAGGCTAATGCTAACCAATAATATGCCTGGTAAGAATCAGGAAAGAAACACGTATTTGCTTTGAACACATTTATTGCGGCTAAATATTCTGACTTTCTTAGATGATTAAAGCCAAGGTCTTTTATCCATACTTCAAACTCATGATATACCGATACGATTGTATTTATTTTTGGACTCAACGAATCGGTAATTTGTTTTACAATCGCAGAATCGGAAGCGATGATATTCTGTTTAAGCCTGAACGCTTGTTTTGTTAAGTGATCAATTTCATTCTTGTTGTTATAAAATTGTTCTGTTAGTTTTTTGTTTTTTACAAAAACCAGTCCGTTACCATAATGTACTGCTTTTAAGTTGGGAGATCGCATTTTGCTTACATAAAAGCCATGTTTTTCAAATCTGGCAAGTTCAAAATCAAGGGTGTGTAATACATGCGGACCATAATCAGGGCAAACTTGTGTATCGTTAGGAAACGAAAAACCTTCCAGTAAAATAAACCTTCCGTCCGGTTTTAATTTTTTATAAATGTCATCCAGCATCTCATCCTGTTTATCAAAATCATGAAAGGAATTGATGATAAATAATTCATCGAATTTGTTGTCAGGTAGATTGGAAGAATTAATCGTACCAATAACTAATTCAAATATATTTGTTTGAGTTTTGTGACTATAGTTTTGGTATTTTTTAATGATCTTATTGTAGCTTTTGTTTTTTAATGTTTTGGCATCAATATCCTGAGCCACAAATGTAATACTATCAAAAAACATAGAGAGTATGCCTATGTTTATACCATCGCCGGCTCCAATTTCAGCAACAACATCTCCCTTTTTTAGATCTATAAAATCAACTAATTGTTTTTTTGTTTCGAATTGGCAGCTAAACATGTTCATGTCTTCGGTATCGCTATGCGAAGAAACATTAAATTCTGCTTTTGAAAATTCACCAAACTGATTTTGAGAATAAAATCTGCCTTCCAGTAATATTGAAAGGAAAAGTATTAAAAAGAATTTATTCATATAAACGATTATTTTGCTAAAAAATCTCTAATTGTTTTTAAATAAAGATCAGGTTGCTCAATCGAAATTCCATGCCCTGCGTTTGGAATGATCGCCAGCTCATGATCAGTAAAAAATTCCATATACTCAGTAAGATAACCCCATTTCTGATTGTCGCATTGTCCCTTCATTATAAGTATGGGTATGCTTGAGTTTTTTAATTTAGGTCGCGGGTCTTGAACTTCATCCATGCTATTTGTTGTCATCACCCAAACATAATAACCGGCGCCCGCTTCAGCCTTCACGGCTTTTGTGGTGTCGCAAACCATTGCTTTGTTACTTAGGTTTCTTTCTGTCCAAACAAAGTCGTTAACTTCTTTATCAGGCGCTAATTTACATCCAAATGTTCTTGCCCAAAACATTATCACAACGTTTCTTATGTTTTGCGTTGCCCTGTTGGCGTCAGCATTTGAAAATAAAGGAACTTTTAAATGCAAACTATCAGGAGCGGGTAAGTCGGCCAACTCACTTCTCTTTGGCATGATTGGTCCGGGTCCGGTAAAAATTATCTTTTCAATTTTTTCAGGATTATCTGCAACAAATAAAGTTGCAAGTATTGCTCCCCACGATTGAGCAATTAGAATTACTTTTTTTGCGCCTGTTTTTTTTATAATTTCTTCAAGATCTTTTTTATGACGATCAGCCGTATATTCTTCAATATTATCTAAGAGGCTTGATTGTCCGCATCCGATCTGGTCGTATAAATAAACATCATAACCGTCTTCTGAAAGTGGAGTTAGATTCGCAATATTTCTATTATAAATAGGTCCACCAGGTCCGCCGTGCAAATAAATAACCGGACACGGTTTTTTTACGCCTTTAGCTGAAATTAAAGTGTAGCCAATTCTTGATCCGGTTGGCAGATCCCAATATTTTGTACTTTCTCTTTTTTGTACTTGAGGAGCATCATATGTTCGTGGTACAAAAACTTTAAATAAAAAAAATGTCAGAAATAAAAGTAAAGCGTATCCTAACAGCTTTAAAATTTTTTTCGGTAGTGATTTTTTCATAGCGGTCTTTCCGCAGGATTAGTTATACTATTTATAGCGGTTATTAAATGTATAATTATTTTAACACATAATAAAATAGCCTCACTTTAAATTCTATTTCTTACGATTGCTCCTAATGTTCTGCTAGAGTGAAACAGGTTTATGTAGGAGTAATTTTTTTTAGATAATGTAACTATTGTAACAACGCTGCTCTTTATTATTATTTTGTTGAAGTCATTTTTATATAACTGTTGATTGTGAAATATTTTTCTGATATTCTTCGAGAGCCAAATATGCGCTTTCGTGAATTATGCTAAAGAGATTAAAACTTCCGAACTGCACGAACTGCCATTGAATTGCCCATAGGCGACCAATCCTGTTCACCATTGTTTAATTTGATAAACCAGGCATAATCATATCCCTTATCCCCGGTTTCCCTATCTGTATAAATATATTTGATCGAACTCCAGTAATATTCTCCTTCAAAACACAAAGGTGTAATAGTGCTGCACAAATTATTTAATTTTAATGTTGCGTACAATAGATTTAATTCATCTATTGAAGGCAATT
>JBDSFC010000519.1:0-6152 GCA_039919745.1 Bacteroidia bacterium
AAGCAGGGTATGCTTACTAATATGGCTGATAATATTATCATCCCCAATTACACTTCATTTAAAATTTCGTTAGATAGTTTATCCGCTGCTTTTTCAACTTTTAGCAGCAATGGTTCACTGGCTTCGTTTCAAAAAGTAAAAACAAAATATAATGATGCTTATTTAAAGTATCAGCGTGTTAGTTTATTTGAGTTTGGTCCGGCAGAAACAAATATTATAAGAATGAACTTAAATATTTTTCCAACAGATAGCGTTCAAATAAAATCAAACATCAATAGCGGCATTTACGATCTGGCATCAGCTGCTAACTTCGACGCTAAAGGCTTACCGGCTTTAGATTATTTATTTTACGGCAAAGATCAAACCGAAGCATCCATGCTTCAATTATTTACAGCATCTCCAAACCGCAAACAATATGTAAGTGATCTGTTAAACGATATTTCCGGAAAGATCAATTCTGTTATAACCAGCTGGAATGGATCTTATCGTTCACAATTTACAACTTCGCTAGGCACTGATATTGGAAGTTCCATTGGTTTTTTAGTGAACCAGTTAAACTTTGAAGTAGATTATTTAAAAAATAGTAAAATCGGAATTCCATTAGGCAAAAAAACATTGGGTGTTCCTGAACCAACAAAATGCGAAGCATATTATGGAGGACAATCAGTGCAATACGCCCTTGAAACTTTAGGCGCTATTGAAAATGTTTATTTAGGAAAAAGCCAGGGTGGTGTTGACGATAAAGGTTTTGACGATTACCTGGATCATTTGAATTCACAATACAATGGTGAATCACTTAACATTGCTATCAAAAATCAGTTTTCTATAGCGAGAATAAAATTAACAGCAGTTCAAAATCCTTTATCAACCCAGGTTACATCAAATGCAACAATTGTAGATGCAGCCTATATAGAAGTACTAAAGCTCCTGGTATTACTAAAAACAGATATGCCATCCGCATTGGGTGTAGTAATTACCTATCAGGATGGTGACGGTGATTGATAGAGTTTTAAAATACCTTAAACAACCTATAAATAGTGCTCCACTGGTTATTTTCAGAATAGCTTTTGGAGCATTGATGTTTTTATCCATCTCTCGTTTTATTTTAAAAGGCTGGGTATACAACATGTATATCTTACCAAAAATGTATTTTCCCTATTATGGTTTTGAATGGGTAAAACCTTTAGCGCCAGATCTGATGTATGCAATTTTTATTTTGCTCCTGATAACAAGCGTTGGTATTTTGTTTGGCGCTTTTTACCGCCTCTGTACTATTCTCTTTTTTATTCTTTTTACTTACGTTGAATTAATTGACAAAACCAATTATTTAAATCACTACTATTTTGTAAGTATTGTTGCCTTTCTTTTGATCTTTTTACCGGCCAATAAGAATTTTTCTGTAGATAATAAATTTCGAAAAAATGCCGATCATGAAAATATTCCGCGTTTTTACCTTTTCATTATTCAATTACAATTATTTTTAGTTTATTTTTTTGCAGGAGTGGCCAAAGTAAATGCTCAGTGGTTATTTGAAGCGCAGCCCTTAAAAACGTGGCTTCCGGCCTTTTCACATTTCCCCATTATTGGTCAATTTATGGAATCTACCTGGATAGCTTTTGTGTTTTGCTGGTTTGGTTGCATCTACGATCTTTTAATTGGATTTTTTCTGTTCAATAAAAAAACAGTGAATATTGCTTACGTATTTGTGATCATTTTTCACGCAGCCACTGCCCTCTTCTTTAATATTGGCATGTTCCCTTACATTATGATGACCATTACTATTGTTTTTTTGAAAGAAGAGTTTCACATTAAACTATTAAATAAATTAAAATCCTTATTTAATTATTCTAATGCCGTTGGTTTTTCCGAAACTAATTTACAGATCAAAAAAACCTTACTTGTTTTATTTTCTATTCATTTTTTGATCCAGGTTATTTTACCATTCCGCTACACGTTTTATTCCGGCAATTTATTCTGGACAGAACAAGGCTATCGATTTTCGTGGCGTGTAATGTTAATGGAAAAAGCCGGCACCGCTTTTTTTTATGTTCGTGATAAAAGATCAGGAAGAGAAATTGAAGTGGACAACAAAAAATACCTTACCTACATGCAGGAAAAAATGATGGCCACCCAACCTGATATGATGGTGGATTATGCCAAATTCCTAAAGAAAGAATTTCAGCAAAAAGGTTTTGAAGATCCTATGGTAAGGGCACAAGGCTTTGTAACGCTTAATGGTTGTGGCTCACGAGAGTTTATTGATCCGAATATTGATCTTAGCCAACAAAGTAATTCTGTTTTTAAAAATAAAGATTGGGTAAAAAGTTATTGATGAAATTTGTACTAAGTAACATATTTATTTTTTTGACACTCGCAGCATTCTCACAAAATGATTCTGTCAGAAAAGATTCGTTACGAAAAAAAAACATACATCTCGAGGAGGTTGAGATCGTTGCCGAAAAAGACAACTCATTTGGCATCTCACGATTAAACAATGTTGAGGGTACTGCTATTTATGCCGGTAAAAAAACAGAAGCTATTTATTTAAAAGACCTCAACGCTAACCTGGCAGCTAATAATAGCCGACAGATCTACGCAAAAGTTGCCGGCATAAATATTTTTGAAAGCGATGGCTCCGGTTCACAAATAAGTATCGGCGGACGTGGTTTAAATCCAAACCGTATCTCAAATTTTAATACACGACAAAATGGTTATGATATATCTGCAGATGCTTTGGGTTACCCCGAAAGTTATTATTCGCCACCTGCGGAAGCATTAGAACGTATTGAGATCTTACGTGGAGCTGCCAGTTTACAATACGGCACACAGTTTGGTGGCATGATCAATTATAAATTTACCGATGCTCCAAAAACAAAAAAGATCGCTTTAAACAGTCGGCAGACCGGTGGCTCTTTTGGATTTTTTAATTCATTTAACCAGATCTCTGGGACTGTAAAGAAATTCTCATACAATACTTTTTATCAATACAAACAATATGAAGGCTGGCGACCAAATTCAAGCCTTAACCATCACAACGCATTTGCATGTATTGGCTACCAATTTAATGAGCACTTTTCCATTAAAGTAGAATACACTTATTTAACTTATACATCCAAACAAAGTGGCGGCTTAACAGATAAACAATTTAATCTCGATCCATCACTTAGTTACAGGAACAGAAATTGGTTTAAAGTAAACTGGAATTTACTTTCAATAAGTAGCGATTATAAAGTAAATAGCAGAACACGCATTAATTTCAGGAGCTTTGGATTAAAGGCGGGCCGTGATGCGCTGGGTTATTTAGGAAGAGCTGACAGGCCCGACGACACAAGTGCTAACAGATCTTTGCTAAGCGATGTGTATCAAAATTATGGCGCAGAGTTAAGAATGTTACACCGTTATTCTTTCCTGCAATGCCAAAGTAATTTTTTAATTGGCGCACGCTATTATCATGGTAAAACAATTCGTAAACAAGGCGATGCCAGTAAATTATCAGATGCAAATTTTACATTCCTGCATCCAGATAATTTAGAGAATTCTGATTATTTATTTCCTTCTACTAATTATGCTTTTTTTACAGAGAATATTTTTCAATTAACTTCTAAATGGAGTATAACACCGGGCTTACGTTACGAATATATTGATACACGCTCTGAAGGTTATTATCGTTTAATAAATAAAGACGGTGCCGGCAATACTCTTTTGGATATTAAAATAAATGAAAATAGAAATAATGCGCGCAGTTTTTTGTTGGCAGGTATTGGTACACAATTAAAATTAACTGCAAATATTGATATGTACGCTAACTTCAGTCAAAATTATCGCTCAATTAATTTTAATGATATGCGTGTTGTAAATCCTAATTTCCAGGTTGATCCAAATTTAAAGGATGAAAGTGGATATACCACTGATGGTGGGATACGCGGGACGTTAAAAGACCTTTTATATTTTGATGTGAGTTGTTTTTTATTGAAGTATAATAACCGTATTGGAACTGTATTAAGTGTTGATACACTTTCTTATCAAATAATTCGTTACAGAACAAATGTAAGCGACAGTCGTAATATTGGATTAGAAGCATTTGCTGAATTAGATTGGATCAAACTCATCAATAAAAATTCTAAACATAAATTCTCTACATTTATTAATACCTCTTATATTCAGGCAACTTATATAAACAGTAAACAAAGCGCTTACGAAAACAAAAAAGTTGAATTTGTACCAAACGTAATTGTACGCACCGGCTTAACCTATGCCTATAAAAAATTTAGCTTTACTTATCAATACGCGTATACGAGCGAGCAATTTTCTGATGCTACCAATTCGGTTTCTTCTCCCTCTGCTATTTATGGTATCATTCCCGCTTATTCTGTTATGGATCTTTCTGCAGGTTACACCTGGCGTTATTTGGGCTTTTATGCCGGGGTAAATAACCTGGCAAACAACAGTTATTTTACCCGCCGGGCCGAAGGCTATCCCGGACCCGGAATTATTCCTGCCGATCCCATCAACGCTTATTTCACAATTCAGCTAAAACTCTGATAAACAGGGCTTCAAAGAGGTATTACTTTTTCTTAACATTTATACACCTTTTTTTGAAATAATCAACCTTTTTTGGTAAAATTATTCTCGTAATTTTATTACTTATTAGAATACAGTATGAGTGCTTTTGATGACGATGCAGACGGGCAGAATGAGAATGAATTTGAAGAGAATTTAAAACTTTTTGAAGACATGCTGATTTCCGGACAGCCGCAATTTTTTGATGCAGACGACATTGAAGAAATTATTGATTATTATCTGCAATGGCTGAATTATGACATGGCTAAAAAAGCTATTGATTATGGTTTAGAACGTTTTCCTTTTTCAAGCATCATTAAAATTCGCCAGGCACAATATTTATCAAGTCAACATTATACACACGAAGCTTTAACTATTTTAAATGAAGTTGAACAAATAGAACAAAATAATTTTGATCTGTATATGGCCCGTGGTTATATCTATAGTCAAATGGGTTTAGGCGAACAAGCTATTGAAAATTTTAAGAATGCTATTCCACTTGCCGAAAGTAAAGATGAAGTTTATGTTGCATTAGGTGTTGAATTTTTAAATGAAGATAAACCTGACGATGCGCTTTATTATTTAAAAAAGGCCATTAAGTTAAATCCAAAAAATGAAGTGGCGTTAAATGAACTTTCTCTTTGTTTTGATCTGACTGGAAAATCAAGTGAAGCAGTTACCTTTTACGAAAATTATATTGATAATCATCCATACAGTTATTTTGCATGGTTTAATTTAGGTCTTGGTTATAGCCGCATGGGCTTATTTGAGAAAGCAATTGAGGCTTATGATTATTCAATTGCTATTAATGAAAATTTTAGTTCTGCTTATTTTAATAAAGCAAATTCTCTTGCGCAATTAGAGCAATACGAAGATGCTATTGCAGTTTATAAAGAAACATTTAAGCACGAAGAACAAGAGCCAACTACTTATTTTTATATTGCAGAGTGTTACGAAAATTTAAACCGCTTTGAAGAAGCCCTTGTAAATTATAACAAATGTGTTAAGCTCGATCCTGCCAATGCAGATGCCTGGTTAGGCATTGGTGTTGTTTTGGATGCTATGAACCGTTTAACCGAAGGCGTGCATTACATTAAAAAAGCGATTGAAATAAATCCTAACGACGCAGAATATTGGTATGTGTTTGCAGAAGTACAGGAAAAGCTGGGTTTTATGGAAGAAGCTGCCATGGCTTACCAACGTGTAATTGAATTAGAATATCCTGATTACGATGTGTGGTTGGATTACAGTAAACTACTGCATGAAAATGGTTACATTACCAATGCATTGGAAACATTAAGCGAAGGTATAAAATATTTTCCTGATGTGGTGGAATTGTATTACCGCATGGGAGTGATTTTATTAGATAAAGAAAACAGGAAAGAATCATTAGCTTATTTTGAAAAAGCGTTAGCCATGGATTACTCCAAGCATAATGAAATTTTTGAATACGCTCCTGTTCTGCAAAATGATAAAGAAATTTTAAACTTAATCTCTAACTTTAAAAAATAACTATGGCAAAAAATTATAATTTTAACTTATCTCATTTACCCGAGCGCACGGTTAGTCCTCGTAAAAATGGTGTTACCATG
>JBDSFC010000529.1:0-3047 GCA_039919745.1 Bacteroidia bacterium
AATAAAATCCTGGCCAATGAGTATGGTGCCATTATTTACAAGTGTATTGGTTGTTTTACTTAATGTAATAGAAATGCCTGAAGAAAGTGTTGCACCGCTGTTATTTAAAATATTAACTCCAGTATTAATAATCGCCGTACTTATATTTCCGGTAACATTAAAATTACCATTATTGATAATTGAGATCCGGTCGGTTAAATTTCCTGTTCCGCTCATAGTAACAGCATTATTCACATTAAACGTTCCATTATTTAAAAGAGATTTATTCCCTGCGGAATTAAAGGTTAAGCTTCCGGAAACATTGAAAATTCCGCTTTCATAATTCCTTAATTTAAATTCGGTTGAATCAGTAATCGAAAATGCTGCTCCGACATTAAACACAGCGTTTGGACCACTTAAACTACTGTTTCCATTATATAGTGAAAATTTTGTGTTATGCATTGAAAGGCCTGTTCCTGTTGTAAACAAAGAACCTGGATTATTTCGCACCACAACCGAATCATTAATATTTGAAGAAACGAGCGATAATCCTGAAGACATTGAAAATGTTGAACCGGCATAACAATTTATAAAAAGATTGCCACTATTTGTAATTGTTAAACCCCCAGATTTATTGAAAGTGCCATAATTATTAAATGTTCCGCTTTTAAAAACAACGCGTGTAAGTGTACCCTGGTTGCAAAGAACTCCACCATTTAGCGTAATGTTGCCTGTATATGTTAGATCGGCCGCGATACAAACTACCTGCCCTGGATTTACGGAAAAATTGCTTGATCCACCCGCTATGAGAGTTGTACAGCCGGTGCATTGACCTTTTAAAGAAACAGAATACAATAGCATGCTCAAGATAAAAAGTATGCTAATGAATGACTTCAATTTTTTGATTAATACCATAGATTTTTAATTGGAATTAATAATACCTGTATTGTTTAATGTTCCTGTTCCATTTAATTGTAAACAGTTAATAATATTTGAATTGATAATTGTCCCTGAATTGTTAATATCGTTTACAACGTTTATAATGCCAGTGTTTGTGATGTTAGATGAGTTAAGGCTCATGCTTCCATTAATGTTTAAGATAGCTGAGTTGTTATTAATAACCTGAAAGCTTGTTGAAAGCGAAATAGATGTATTAATTGAAATATTACCATTGTTAATAATTGAGCCTGAGTTAAATGTTATATTTTTTGGATTAAAATTTCCGCTTACGCAAACAGTTCCTCCATTAATTGTAATTGTGCCCAAAAAACTTCCATTATCTCCAATGCAAAACATTTGTCCCGTTGTAACACTATACGAAAGCGTATCTGTATTTGTAATATTAACTAAACACGAACTACACGTTTGCGATTTTAAAGGCAGCAATAGTAAATTAAGAGCAAAAAGAAAAATTAATTTTTTCATATTTAAAATTTTTAAGGATTTTTTGGGCATTTAATTCTACACAATTTTAACATATTTAACGTTTGTTCGAACTATTAAATTATAATTGTTAATAAATTATTGATTTTTTTGGAAAAATACAGCCAAAACATGTGTAGGCATCACGTATTACTTTATAACTGGTTACTTTTTTAAGGTAGATGAGTTTTTAACAACGGAATAAAAAATAGTACGGTTTACCGAACTTTTGTGTTATCAAAAAATAAACAAATTGTAACCTTAAAAATTTAGCCATTAAAACAATTAAAGATTCCCGTGCTTTTATAACATAAATAACAGATAACAAGTAATCCTGCAAGAGGTATGTTTTTATCTTTTTTAAAGAAAATAAAAAAACATAAAACACTTATTATAAACCCGAATGTAAAAAAATAAATTAAATGAAGCGGCTCGATGCAACAGCCAATAGCAACAAATATCAATAAGTCGCCCCAGCCAATTTTATCGTTAATTATCTTTTCAAATTTTTTATTTTTAAGGAAATAAAATAGTATTAGGATAAAAAAAGAAAATAAAAAATAACAAAAACAAAAAATAAAATTCTCAATAAATTGATAAATAGAATGAAGTAAAAGGTATTGGGTAATATTAATTGCACTAAAGGCCAAAATGAGCCACAGGCTGATTAAGCGTGTTTTTAGGTCCTGGTATGCGATTGCCGCCCCCAACAAGATCAGGAGTATGTAACACAACCAAAACATGTAAATGATTTAATAAGAAATTAATCTTTGGTGATCTCTTTTATATCTTCGTCCTGGTTAATTTGCCAAACATTTATCTGGCCATCCTGGTCAAAGTCAGTAACCGAAGTTGCTTTTGCTGTAAACGATTTATTGCTGGATTCTACGACTTCGATCTTATAATTGGCCTTTCCTTCTTCTGTTACCAGTTTTGATTGTTCAAAGCCAATGTCATCAAGACTATTAGAATATTTGGAATTAATATAAAAATAATTTTTCTCCAGGTTCAAAACATGTTTTAATTGCATTTGGGCCTCCAGTGATTTCGTTCTTCCAATTAATGGCATAAGCTTTGGTACCGCCATTGATAATAAGATCCCGATTAAAGCTAAAACCAATAAAAGCTCAATTAAAGTCATACCATTAACTTTATAAGCATTTATTTTAGTGTATAGCGTTTTGCTTTTTTTCATTGCGTATCCAAATTTCATAAAAAAAACTGAAATTGTCTAATTAAATTATTAAAAGGATCCGCTGCTCATTTCAAACATGGGTAAATACATGGCAACCAATATAAAGCCTACGAACAGCCCTAACAAAATAATAAAAATTGGTTCAATTAATTTACCTACAACTGCCTGTTGATGCTCAATTTCGGCTGAGTATTGCTTATGCAGTTTTTCAAATATAATTTCAGGCGCATTTACTTCTTCGCTTAGTTTTATAAGCGCAATTAGTTTTTTGGGAAAGATCTTATGCTTTGCCAAACTTTCATTTAATAACTTACCTTCCTTTACAACTTCATGTTTAGCCTCTTCCAGAGCCTTTTCCATTGGATAATATTCTATCATGTTTCTTACAAGATCTAAAGCTTCATTGATCATTACTTTTGCACCAGCAAGCAATTTCATGCTTTGACAAAAC
>JBDSFC010000530.1:0-5585 GCA_039919745.1 Bacteroidia bacterium
ATCCTGTCGTCATAAGATTCAACTGCAACTTTAGCACGCTCACCTGGTTCACGAACGATCTTTTTAATAGTAATTAAACCGTCAAAAATTTCAGGAACTTCGTTCTCAAATAAACGCTCTAAGAAAACAGGCGACGTTCTTGAAACAACAATAGATGGCGTTCCGTTCTTAAGATCAACTTTAGAAACTACTGCTTTTACAGTATCTCCTTTTTTGAAGAAATCAGAAGGAATTTGCTCTGTTTTTGGTAATAAAAGCTCATTGCCTTCATCGTCCATTAACATGATTTCTTTTTTCCAAACCTGGTAAACTTCAGCAGTAATAATATCGCCAACTTTTTCCTTGTATTTATTATAGATCTCACTTTTCTCAAGTTCAAGAATTTTTTGAACTAAGTTTTGACGTACTGATAACACAGCACGACGGCCAAAATCTTCTAATTTTACTTTTTCTGAAAGGTCTTCACCGATTTCAAAATCAGGTTCAATTTTTTGCGCTGCAGAAAAACTGATGTGTTTATTTTCATCGTAATCAAAAGAATCTTCAGCAAATTCATCATCTACGATCTTACGATTTTTATATATCTCTACGTCACCTTTGTCAGGGTTAACAATAATGTCAAAATTTTTATCGCTTCCGTATTTCTTAATTAGCATACTTCTAAAAACATCTTCAATAATGCTCATTAATGTAGCACGATCGATATTCTTATTGTCTTTAAATTCTGAAAACGATTCAATCAGGTTAACAGCTTCCATGGCTTTTTCTTTTTAAAATTTGAGTTTAACTTTTGATTCTTTTATTTGATTGTATTTTATTTTTTGTTGTTTTGTAACTGTAATTTTTCCTTTTCCAATAGGTTTATTTTCTCTTACACTATTCTCTAAAACTATTTCTTCACCATTAAATTCAACTAAACTACCTTCTGTTTTTGTTCCGTCTTCTAATTTAATTTCCAATTCGCGACCAATATGTTTTTTATATTGTCTCGGCAATATCAATGGTGTTGTGGCTCCATGCGAGCTAACATCCAAAGCAAAATTTGCACTTTCTTCACCAAGGCTTTTTTCTATATGCCTGCTAAGTCCAACACAATCTTTAATTGTTACACCATCGTCACCATCTAAAAAAATAGTTATCTGGTTATCCGAACTAATCCTTAAGCCGGTAACAAAAATAGGCCCATTGCCTAAATGCTCTGCTATCAGTGAAGAAATATGTTCTTTTGTTATCAATTTTTTAACAATAAAAGAGGGGACTGCTGTCCCCTCTGTTTTCCTTAGTTATTTTTTCGGATACAAATATACGCATATATTTCTTAATAAAAAAACAAAAAAACAGTTAAATAGGCACACATTTTGCCAACTAATACCTGAACGAATACGTTTATATAAGTAGAAACATCTAAAATTTGAACCATATGAAAACAACAAAACTTAAAGCATTAACGATCCTGTTAGGATCCATGCTAGTTAGCAGTCAACACATGAGCGCCGGTGTAATTGATAATGTAAAGAAATTTGCAGGCGACCAAATAACAAATTTCAATATGCAGGGCTTATTGGTAATTGGAGGTGTAGTTGGTGCCGGGTTATTGGTTTATATTATCTCTAACCACGTGATTAAAGACAAAGACGACCAAACTGCGGTACAAAATCCCCACATTAGCAGGCATAATCACCACAGGCATAATCACGCACGCCACATAGTGAAAAAAACTTCTTAAAATTTAGATTTTGTTATTTGCTAGTTTTCAGTCACTTAACGGGTTTTTAACGTTAGTTGCTAATAAAATATCAAAAAAAGCATCTTATTTTTGAGTTTAAATTTTGTTTTAGCTGCGATATAATTATTTTTGTGCCGAATTTAAAAAGAAAATTATAATGTCAGACATTGCAAACAAAGTAAAATCAATCATCGTTGACAAATTAGGCGTTGATGAAAAAGAAGTAACACCAACAGCTAGCTTTACTAATGATTTAGGAGCAGACTCGTTAGATACAGTTGAATTGATCATGGAATTTGAAAAAGAATTTAACATTGCAATTCCTGATGAACAAGCTGAGAAGATCGGTACAGTAGGTGATGCAATTGCTTACATTGAGGCAAACGCTAAAAACTAATTTTATTTTATGCAATTAAAACGTGTAGTTGTTACTGGCCTAGGGGCCACAACTCCATTGGGCAATAATGTTAACGATTATTGGAATAACCTGATTAATGGGGTTAGTGGGGCTGCGCCTATTACACGTTTTGATGCATCAAAATTCAAAACCCGTTTTGCCTGCGAGGTAAAAGGGTTTAATCCCGAAGATTATTTTGATAAAAAAGAAGCACGTAAACTGGATGCATACTCATGGTATGGGATTGCAGCCAGCGAACAGGCTTTTAAAGATAGCGGACTGGATGCTGAAGGCATTGACAGGAATGAAATTGGCGTTATCTGGGGTAGTGGCATTGGTGGTTTGGATACATTCCAAACCGAAACTTTTGCGTTTGCAAAAGGCGATGGTACACCACGTTTTAATCCTTTCTTTATTCCTAAAATGATCGCTGATATTTGCAGCGGCCATATTTCTATTCGATTTGGCTTACGTGGACCAAACTTTACAACCGTTTCGGCTTGTGCCTCTTCAACCAACGCGTTAATTGATGCATTTAACTATATCCGCATGGGTAAAGCTAATGCTATTATCAGCGGGGGAAGCGAAGCAGCTATTAATGAAAGTGGTATTGGAGGTTTTAACGCTTGCCAGGCAATGAGCCAACGCAACGATGATCCTGCAGGAGCTTCTCGTCCCTATGATAAAGACAGAGATGGTTTTGTATTAGGAGAAGGCGGCGGAGCAATTGTTTTAGAAGAATTAGAACATGCTTTAGCACGTGGTGCAAAAATTTATGCTGAAATTATTGGTGGTGGTATGAGTGCAGATGCACATCATATTACAGCCCCTCATCCTGAAGGTTTAGGCGCAACCCTTGTAATGGCGCGTGCTTTAAAAGATGCAGGTATTGACGCAAGTGAAGTTGATTATATAAACACACACGGTACAAGTACACCACTAGGTGATACAGCCGAATTGAAAGCAATTGTAAATATTTTTGGCGAGAACGCTTATAAATTAAACATTAGCTCAACAAAAAGTATGACTGGCCACTTATTAGGCGCAGCAGGTGCTATAGAGGGTATTGCTACCATTTTAGCAGTTAAAAACGACATTATTCCACCAACGATAAATCACACAACTACCGATCCGGAAGTTGATCCAAAATTAAACCTTACATTCAATAAAATGCAAAAGCGCACAGTAAATGCGGCAATAAGCAATACGTTTGGTTTCGGAGGACACAACGCAGCTGTTGTGATCAAAAAATTTAAAGCATAAAATCTTGGCAATTAAAAAATTACTGTCGCAATTTAATTTCAAAAAAACTAAAAGCGATAAGGATTTTGCTGCCTGGATAAAGACCACCACAGGGTACTCCCCAAAAAACATAGTTATTTATAAACAAGCCTTTTTGCACAGCAGTGCTGCCGCTAAAAGCAATGGCAAACCCATTAGTAACGAACGCCTCGAGTTTTTGGGTGACGCCGTTTTGGGCGCTATTATTGCCGAGCATTTATTTAAAATGTATCCGTATAAAGACGAAGGTTTTTTAACCCAGTTAAGAAGCAAGATCGTAAACGGACAAAATTTAAAAGACCTTTCTTTAAAATTTGGTTTTAACGCGCAATTAAAAGCCAATTTGACCAAAGACGAAAAATTAAAATCAAGCGCTTTTGGTGATGCTTTTGAAGCCTTTATTGGCGCGGTTTACCTTGATCTTGGCTATGAAAAGACCAAAAAATTTGTTGCATCAAAGATCATTAAATTTCACGTAGATATTACCGAATTGGTAAATACAGATAGCGATTACAAAAGCCAACTTCAGATCTATTGTCAAAAAAACAAACTAAACCTCGAGTACAAATTAATAAGCGAAGAAAAACAAGGGGCTAATAAAATTTACGCTATACAGGTTATCATAAATGATAAACCGTACATAAAATTTGAAAACTTCAGTAAACGTGTTGCCGAACAAAAGGCAGCACAGCTTACCTTAGAGGAATTACAAAAAGAAATTGGCTAAATACGTTTTAAATACAAATGAAGATGATTTTGATTTTGTACTCATTGGACTTGTTTGTCTCGAAAATCAATATCACATCATTAACGCGGTAAACGACGCGCTAAAAATAAATTTAACCTTAAGCGATTTTTTGCCCTTTAATTTAAAAGATGGCAAACTATTTAAATTCTCTCTTTACCGCTTTTTGGATGAAGAATTAGGAATAGATTATCACCTTATCCCAAACACAAGTAATTTTGATGAGCCTACAGGCGCTGAAAATTCAGGCAATGACCTCTTTGCAAGTGTGGATGTGGATGAAAGCGTAAAGCTGGTAAAAGAGCTGCCTAAAACAGATTATTTTATTTTGCTGAAGGGAGAAGACCTGCATAATTATCAATTTAAAATAATTGATAAACTAAAAACCATTCCTGAAATGATCCAGGTGCAATCAATAGAAGCAAAAGAGCTTACAAGTAAACGTAATCTGATCTTTTAAATCTCGATATTTGAGCCACAGATTGCACAGATACCACGGATTGTATTTTTAATGAAATTATAGCAAGAATTAGTTATTATCTGTGTGATCAGCGAAATCTGCGGCTACTTTTTTACTAAATTTACATTATGGACGATCTGCATAAACATATTTCTAAATTGCGGGAAGATTTTACAAATGGCTCTTTAAACGAAGCCGATGTAAATAAAGATCCTTTTATTCAATTCGAAAAATGGCTGCAACAAGCTGTAGATTCAAAGGTCCACGAAGTACAGGCTATGCATTTGAGCACTGTATCGCAAAATAATAAACCTTCTTCACGCATTGTTTATATGCGTGAATTCGAAAAGAATGCATTTTCGTTTTACACGAATTATAATTCTAAAAAAGCACAAGATCTTTTAAAGAATCCAAACGCAGCCATTACTTTTTTTTGGCCTGATCTCGAAAGACAAATTCGTATTGAAGGAACAATTGAAAAAGCAAGTGCTGTACAAAGCGATAATTATTATAACCAACGTCCGTACGAATCTAAAATTGGCGCCTGGGCTAGCGAACAAAGTCATTTACTTTCTTCGCGAGAAGAATTAGAACAAAAAGTAGAACAATTAAAAAAACAGTATACCCCTGAAAGTATTAAACGACCCGAGTTCTGGGGCGGCTTGATTTTAAAAGCAAATTATTACGAATTCTGGCAGGGCCGGAAAAGCCGTATGCACGATAGAATTTGTTATGAAAAAAAAGACGGTCAATGGAAAATAATTCGGTTAGCGCCTTAACAATTTGATAATATTAAGGTTTATAAAAATGAACGAACTTTGCAAGATGAGGTTTGTTTTTTTATACTTTATTTTATTTGTTATCCAGATATGCTCTTGCACGAGGCATAAATTAAATCCGCCTCAAAAAAATGTTTCTGCAATACAAACCAGTAATACTTCTTGCCAATATCAAAGCAACAGCACTATTTCATTTT
>JBDSFC010000537.1:0-2995 GCA_039919745.1 Bacteroidia bacterium
ATTGGCCTGAACTGTTCGTCTACCTGCGTTACTTCTTTATTTTCCGCAACCAGTTTTTCGGCAAAGCCTAATTTCTCAGTTGCATTCATAATTACTGCGGGGCATTCCCTATCAGTATATTTTTGTGCGTAGGTTGTTAGTGCGGTTGCGTTTTGTTTAAAAATGGCCCAGAATAAAATAACAATAATGAAAATAGTGAACATGGTACCTAACGGTTTCCGTTCTTCCACACTTGCCTTTTTATAAATAGACGCGTAAAAATAAGCTACAGGAAAACAGAACATAAAAAACGCATCGGTACTTTGGCTTCCCATGATGGTATATGGTTCGCCTTTTATCATACTTGGCAACAACCAGCCAACAGCTGCAAATGCAATACCTGCAAGCAACACTTTTACAAATTGCATTAATAAAGGTTTGTCTTCCGGCTTGGGTTCTTTACGTACATCTACATGCTTGTAATGTTTCATACCTATCCAAAAAGTAATTACACCAATAAACATTCCAATACCTGCACTTATGAATGCGCCATGCCATCCAATTTTGTTACGCATAATGGCGGCAATAAAATTGCAAACGAAAGCACCAATGTTAATGCCCATGTAAAAAATATTGTAGCCGGTATCTTTTTTATGGCGGTAACGCAGATCGTTAAATAAATTTCCTAAAAGTGTTGAGATGTTGGGTTTAAAAAATCCGTTACCAACCACCATAATACCAAGCGCTGTATAAAAAGCCCATTTTTCGGGAATAGCGAGCATGCAATACCCAATGCCCATTAAAATTCCGCCAAGGGTAATAGAAAAACGATAACCTAATTTTAGATCCGCTAAAAGTCCGCCCATAAAAGGCGTTAAATAAGCAAGGGCAATAAAGGTTCCAAAAATATCAGAGGCATCAGCATTTTCCCAACCAAAACCACCATCTTTAACATCGGTGGTCATGTACAGGAAAAAAATTCCTATCATTAAATAATAACCAAAACGCTCCCAGAATTCTGTAAATACTAAAAAGAATAACCCCTTGGGATATTTTGATTCCATAAATAAATGTTAATCGAACTGGCTGGGTGGTACCATATGTTTTAAGTTTACAGCATACATTACTATAAACACCGCATCAAAAACAACCATTAAGGTAATTGCAATACCTATTATAGCAGAGCCCATTCCGCCGGCCATAGCCCCAACAGCAGCCAAAGTATATGTGCCACCAATAAACAAACCAATGTAAGGCAATACTTCACCAATAAGGTAAAAGTAAAAACCTGTTTGCTTTAAGTTCCACATTTGTACTGCACCAAAAGCGCATAAGGCAATTGCCAATATGTTTAGTAAGGTAGTAAGTATTTTTTTTACTCCACTGCTATCATTGGCAAGAGCAGCCTCCATTTTTTCGGCAGCTTCGGGACTGATCTTTCGCATTTGCTCGATCTGTTCCTGCTGTTTTTCAGGTGATTGGGTAATTAAACCTGATAAGGACGAGATTAATAATAATGCGCAACAGGCCCATGTGAGCACGCAGGTAACTGATAAAAGTTGCGGGCGGCCAATCGGTTTAATGTCATTTGTGAATTCGATATTATTTTCCATCTGCTTAAATTTTAATGGTTAATACTAATGGTAAAAATGCTAATAAAAATAGTAAAATGCTAATACTCAGCTCTGTTTTAACAAAGGAAGGATGAATATGTTTATGTTTTGTTAAATAAAACAGCACAATTACGCCACGTAAGCAAAATTGAAATAAAAAAAATAAAAAAACGGGCCAAGATAAAGCGTTAAAATTTTTGCCCTCATTGAATTGTAAATGCGTATAGTAAGAAAAAGCTCTTGAAAAACCGCAAGAGGGGCAATCTTTTCCGGTTGCTGCTTTGATGGCGCAATCTACAGGATGACTATTTGGATAAAAAAAATAGGAGTAAGAAAAACCTACTCCTATTAAAATAAAAAACACCAAACTTATTACAACATAGGCGGGTGATTTAAGCATTTATTGTTGAGGAACATTTAATGTATCCGTCAATTGTTTTAATTGATCCATTGCTTTGGTTAAAGAATCCATTGCACCGGATTTTTCCATTGCTTCTTTTAATAATCCACCACCTTCATTTACCGCTTTCGCAATAAAAAAGAACCAAACACAACAGATAATGATAGCTAAGATAGAACAGATCAAACCGGCAATGGCCATACCTTTTGATACACCAGCCTTACTTGCCTGGCTCATGCTAATGGCAGATAAAATAACGCCGATTACGGCAAATACAATTGCCCAAATACCAAAGCAAGGGATAAATGATAAGATGATTGCTAAAATTCCTAAGATCATTCCTGCAATTCCTAAACCTTTTCCGTTATTAGCTGCCGGTGTTGTTGTATTGTTTTGTTCCATTTTTAGTTTTTTAAATTTATAATGAGTGAAAGTAGCCTGTTTTTACCAGATATGGGATTATGTCTCTGTAAAGTTTTTAACAAATTTTTAATTGAGTATCTACAAAATAAAAAAATCCCTCTTTAATTAAAAAGAGGGATTTTAAAAAGGTTGAAAATACTATTTTAAATGTTTTAAATTTAAACCGTAAAGCACGATGAATAATACTGGGAAAACAACTGCCATAACACCAAATCCGCTATAAACAATTCCCATGATCATTGAAACTGCGCTAGCTCCAACATATAAATAGAAACCCATTTTTTTAAGTTTCCACATTTGAATAACACCGTAAAGTGAGATCAAAACAGTTACGAAACCAACAACGATGTAAGCCCATGTCAATGCTGCACTAGGACCAGTTGAAACTGCCTGAGACATTGCTGCATTAGCTTCAGATGACATTCCTTCCAAAGCAGAAGCTCCGGCAGTTACAGCGCCCATTACAGTAATAATAGTAATATAGCCTAAAATAGCAAGGCCTGCTGCAATGAACGATAAAATACATAATACTGTTAAAAATACCGGTCTTTTTGCCGCATCAGTACCTGTTGTTGTTTGT
>JBDSFC010000573.1:0-4639 GCA_039919745.1 Bacteroidia bacterium
CTTTTGTAATTTGCGCGTACTGACCTGAAAGACCCAACATCTGAATTTGTTTTGTTCCGCTAACTGCATCTGCAAAATTCACATCAATGCTTGGGTTGGTCTCAAAGCTCTCAGAAAGATTACAACAAGCTGCTTTCATTAATGAGCGTTCGGTTAAAATTTCTGTTTTGATAGGATTTAAGTAAGAGATCTCGGTACCGTTGCTATAATAAACGATCTCTATTTCCTGAAGATCAAGTCCGTTCTTTAAAACAAGTAACAAAAATTTATTTACATCCGTAATAGCAAGCGTATCGCTTTTATAACCAATGGCATTAATAATAAGTTTGGTTGTTTCAGAAGAAGAATTCAGTTTAAAATCACCGTTCTTGTCTGTAGTAGTAGCAATGGAAGTTCTATCCCAAACCAATGTAACGCCCGGCACAACAGTGGTATCGTTTTTTTGTGAGACTTCAACTACTTTGCCTTTTATTTGGGCTTTAATGCATAATATATTTACTATGCATAATAATGCGAGTAAATATCGGATCTTCATGTTTACTTCTTATGAGGCTCACATTTTTTATCGCGGTACTTACAGCACTCAGGAAGTTTTTTGTATTTAGCATCGTCGCCTTTTACTGAACCAACATCGTGTCCGCTGGCGGCAATTGCTTTTTCGATTTGCTCTAAAGTAACTTTATCTGCTCTGTAAGTTACAGTTATTGCTTGCGCATCTTCGTCCCACACAGCTAATTTAACGCCCTTAATATCGGCAGCATTCTCAATACGTTTTTTGCATTCTTCGCAATTACCTTTTACAGCAATAGTTGCTGTTTTTACTCCTGTATCCTGTGCATTACTATTTAACGTAAATAATGCGAACAGGAAAATTATAATTGATCTCATGTTTAAATTTTTTTAATGATTAATTTTTTGAAAGAAAAATTTTCCGGAAAAGATCCGGTAACCATTAAATTCTGAGAACAGAAGTTGAAATAACTAATGTATTTTGAATTTTTTTGGGAGGGGAATTAACCGAAACTAAATTAAAAGAAATATTTGATTGAAAAGGAGTGCCCGAAAAAGGAAGATCAATATGGAAAAGATCAATATATGTTTTTACAAGATCGTAGTTATTGAATTGCTTTAAAGTGAAGTCGGGATTGTTTTTAATAACCACGTTCTCGTCTTTGCAACAGCCCTCGTCCATTGGTTCAGAATCATCTTCTTCGCCACCGCAACAGCTGGTACCTTTTACAACATAATTTACTTTTTCAAGTTCGCCACCACAATAATGTAAAAACACAGGAATGCCAACAGCGGAAATAACATAAGTTGTTACAACCAAACCAAATAGATATTTTTTAAATGTGCCGATAGATCAAAGTTAGAAAGAAATCACTTAAAATGAGCCTTTGTTCTTTCATTTTTTGTTAAATGATATAAAATTGCTGATGCTGTAGACTTTGCGATGTCACTTCGAGTAGATTTTGAAAAAATCATATCGAGAAGAATTCTAAAAAGGTCTCGATACACGTCGCTAATGCTTCGTTAATCGGCCTGACATGTTAAAGGTTTAATCTAATATATGTTTTGTATATTTAAGCGGAAATTAGTTAATTTGACTAATTGTATAATTTAATCTAGAAACTATAAATATGTCAGTTTGGAGAGTAAAACCGATATCAGCTTTTGAGGCTGAAATGAAAAAAAGCGATTTAAAGCGGGTGTTAACCCGTTGGGGATTAACATCTTTAGGTATTGGTGCTATTATTGGTGGAGGGATCTTTACCCTTACAGGAATTGCAGCACATGATTTTGCAGGCCCTGCTTTAGCTCTATCATTTGTAATTACTGGTATTGGCTGTTTGTTTGCTTCTTTATGTTATGCTGAGTTTGCTTCTGTTTTACCGGTTGAAGGCTCTGCTTATTCTTATGCTTATGGCACGGTGGGCGAATTATTTGCCTGGTTCATTGGCTGGAACCTGATCCTGGAATACATGATGGGGGCAACTACCGTTGCGGTTGCATGGAGCGGTTATTTTGTAAAACTTTTACATTTATTTGGCATTGATTTCCCAATATGGTTATGTAATGATATGACAACCGCTGCAGAAAAATGTGCAGAATTAGGAATGGCTGCACCAGGTTTCGCTTTTAATTTACCTGCGTTTTTAATTACCTGGGTTGTAACGGCGGTTTTAGTAAAAGGAATTAAAGAAGCTGCAAGCACAAATAATATTATCGTAATTATTAAAATAGCTGTTGTATTATTTGTAATTATTGTAGGTGCGTTTTATATTAAAACAGAGAACTGGACACCTTTTATTCCTGAAAAAGTTCCGGTGCTGGATGATGCCGGTGCAGCTACAGGTAAATTCACTTTCGGATTTGGAGGTGTGTTAACTGCCGCCACTATTGTGTTCTTTGCCTATATTGGTTTTGATGCAGTTTCTACTCAAGCTGGTGAAGCTATTAACCCTAAAAAAGACGTGCCATTTGCCATTGTTGCTTCTCTTATAATTTGTACAGTGCTTTATATTTTAGTTTCATTAGTATTAACTGGTATGGTAAGATACGATCAGTTAGATAAAGCTGCTCCTGTTGCATCTGCATTCTCGGGTATAGGTTTAAATTGGGCCGTTTTCTTTATTACAATTGCTGCAACAGCAGGTTTAACTTCTGTAATGCTTGTGATGATGTTAGGCCAAACACGTATTTTTTTAGGAATGGCTAAAGATGGCCTGTTGCCAAAAGGTATGTTTGGTGCATTACATCCAAAATTCAAAACGCCATATAGAAGTACTATTTTAGTTGGAGCAATTGTTTCTATTATTGCGGCAGTTACACCTATTGGTAAGATCTCTGAAATGTGCAGTATGGGAACTTTATTAGCATTTGCTATGGTTTGCGTGGCTGTAATGATGCTGCGTTACAAAAAGCCTGAACTAGATCGCCCATATAAGACTCCGGCTTTATATTTAGTGGGCACGCTTGGTGTATCCTTCAACATATTTTTAATGTGTTTTGTAAGGCCAGAGACATGGGTTGCATTCTTGATATGGGGAACTTTAGGTATTATCGTTTATTTTTTATACAGTAAACGAAATTCTAATCTTGAAAAGAGTAAAGATAAAGAAGTAGACTTTCTATAAATAAAAAAGCGGATCAAACGATCCGCTTTTTTATTTACTAATCTTTTCGTCAAAATATTACTCTTTAACTACTTTAATGACCTGCGTTTTACTTGGGTAAATTACTTTTAAAGTATAAACACCATTTGCTTTTTCTAATAAATTATAAGAGAAATTTTGATTTGTTACTTTTTCATTTAAAATAACTTGTCCTAATGAATTAAATATTTGTACGGTTGCATTTATATTTTCAAGAAATAAATTTAAAAGTCCATTTGTTGGGTTAGGATAAGCCTTTAAAGTATTTGCAATTTGTTGTTGATTTTTAATTCCGGTTATTAAACAATCTTCTGTGTACAAGGCATTGATATTGGCTTGCGTAAGTTTGGTTCTATAGATTCGCATATCATCAATATCTCCTTTAAAAAAAGCTAACCCGGCAGGATGTGCGCCAAATACAAGATTAACTACATTACTTAAATTACCTGAAATTGCTCCAACATCGTTTTGTAAAACTGAATTTACATAGAAGTTACTTATTTGAAGATTACCATCATAGATACAAGTTATATATATCCAACCATTGGTACAAATAATATCATCTGGCGCATTTCCAAGTGAAATGGCTGAGTTAGAACAGGCATCCTGACCTGCGCCTGATGCTGTGTAAAAGGAAGCTTGCCCGGATGTTAAGCAATAACCCGGGTTGGTATTATTTGTCATCACTGCATAACCACTCCAGCTGCCATAAAGGTTTTTGTTTATTGGAGAACCATCCGCTGTAGGATTAGAATATACTTTCATCCAAAAAGAAATAGAAAAATCAGTATTGTTGGTCATATCAATACTGGCAGAGTTATTTACAACAACACTAGATGTAATGCCATCAAAATGATAAGCCATGTCTTTATTCCCACATCTGTCGCAAACTAAAGTCGCCCCGTAATTGGTTCCGTTATTATTATAGCTACTATAATCATTTAAATCTCCATTCATTGGCCAATAACCAACTAAATTAATTGTTGGTATTTGCGCACATGCAATTAATGATGAAATAATAAATGAAGCAAGTAAAACTAATTTTTTCATGTTGTTTTTTTAAGATAGTGACAATAAGCTGCAATAAAATTAACTATTTATAAGTTAATCACAGTTTAAAATTAAAAGTATAATAGCTATTATCTTTTGATGGGAATTTTGCTTTTAGGTTTAATGAATCAGCCAGGTCTTTTATAAGGTCAAGGCCGAGTGTTTCCTTTTTATTGGCTTTATCAAAATCAAAACCCGAACCGTTATCGCCAATAATTAATTCAATACTTTGATCTGATGTTTGTTTTAAATTAACCTGCAATTCATAATTTTTTTCGTTAGAAGCAGCATATTTAATAGAGTTCAACAAGATCTCCGAAATTATTAAACCAAGATGAATGGCTTTTTTGGTTGAAATTAAAAAGGCGATATAACTGATATCTATTTTAAAATTATGATTGATCTGTGGATAGGTAACCCTGAACTCAATAATT